>CAMGGL010000090.1 GCA_946055575.1 uncultured Candidatus Melainabacteria bacterium | reverse complement strand
GGAGGTAAGAAGTAATGTCAAGACGTTCTAAACCTGCAAGAAGAATACCTTTAGCAGACCCGGTATATAACAGCGTTGATATCTCTAAATTCATCAACAGAATTATGAGACGTGGTAAGAAATCATTAGCTGAAAAGATTTTCTATGCAACAATGGAAAGAATTAAGGAAAGAACTAACGAAGATCCTATCGAAATTTTCCAAAAAGCGATGACAAATGCTACTCCATTATTGGAAGTTAAAGCTCGTCGTATCGGTGGTTCAACTTATCAAGTTCCTATTGAAGTAAAAGCAGACAGAGGTTTTGCTCTTTCTTCATCTTGGTTAATTGAATCCGCTAAGAAAAGAGGCGGAAAATCATTCATTGATAAATTAACTAATGAATTAATCGATGCTTCTAACGGACAAGGTGCAGCTTGCAAAAAACGTGAAGATACTCACAAAATGGCAGAAGCTAACAAAGCATTTGCTCATTACAGATACTAATTTTTAGTTGATAATAGTATACAAAAAATGACACTTTGAATTTTCAGAGTGTCATTTTGTTATATTACTAATCTCGAATTTTTGATAAATCGTTAAGAGGTGTTGTTGTATTAAAAATTCTATATGTCTTTTTAAAAAACTCAAAGACGTTTGGACTTATTATTGTAGGTAAACATTGTGTCATATAAATATTTTTTGCACCTAAATTTTTCAACAAAATTATACTTGAAATCGTCATTACATCACAAGTTGCAAAGAAAAATACAATTTTGTCATCTGAAACATTATAATTATTGAAAAATTTATGCAGCAATCTGGTTACCAAAGGAACATAATCACCCATATTCAAAACTAGTACATTCTTTTTGGAACTTGAATATGAAAAACTTATAGCAAATTCATCTTCCTTTAAATTATTAAAAAACTCATCAAAATATATTTTTTGAGCTGTAAGATGAGCATTTATACCGACAATATAAAGTTTCTTTATTTTACCGGCATTTAAATTTTCGACAATATTATTTAACTCATCAGCGGTTTTTGTTTCATCGTATCCAAGCAGAGTATCTGTTTTTTGTTTCCCTTTAGAAAAGCCTTTTGCGGTTTTAGCGGATTTTATCAACTCTGAAAAATCATCATTTTCTATTTTTATTATTCCGCTTTGCACAATGTAATCAGTTGAAAACAGCCTGCCACGATAGAAAAATTCTCTGTTAGCTCTCAAATTTTTAGTTAAAAGTATCGAGCCAGGAAAGGTTGCAAAGTCCAAAATACAATTTTCGGTTTGATTACCGTAATGCCCTCTTAAATTTGTATATTTCTTAAAATTTGAAAGAGCATGAACGATTAACAAATTTGAATGAGTATAAACATCTATATTTTCATTTTTAGTCTTTTCTAAAATCTTCAACAAATCAAAAAAGTTATTACCTGAAACCAGTATTGCTTTTCCTGGTCTTGTAGAGTGAGATACATTAACTTCAGAAATTTCACCGAATGTTTTTATCAACAAATCACTTATTTTCAAATGCAGCTTATAATCTGTTTCCGACAACATATTTATTTTTGATTTTAATTCTTCCACTCTAAGTTTATCAGAATTAAACAAATTTAAGGTAGTTAGAATCTCATGATATGCGGCATCGTCAAACTCGTTAAAATCTATCAGCTTCGACAAATTCAAACTGACACTTTTCAATAATATCAACAAAACTGAAATAAAATCTTTCTGTTCGGGAGAACGCAATTTATTTTTCATTGTCGAATATTTTATACCAACAGCAATGGCTTTTGAAAGCAAAATAGAATGTGAAAATGTAATCGGGAGTTTTAATTGATTTATTGGATTATTTATAGAGCGGCATAATTTCAAATATGTATTTTTAGTATTTTCATATAAGTAATAACCTTCATTTACAAGATTATACAATTCTTTTTCAGTAAACTCATTAACTGAAATCAAACTGGCAAGTGTATTTATAATTTAATACTTAATTTTTTCATTTTTTGCCCCAAGAGATTCAAGATTAAGGATATAGTAAGCTGCATGTTCCAAAAACAGCAATAAAAGGTCTTCCAAAGCAGAAATTGCCGGCGATATTGAACAAACCCCTCTTGAAGTACATTCGTTTGAATCGGAATAATTATTTAGAAATTCATTATTAGAAGCCATATTTACCCCTTTTTAACAGTCTTTAGATAATTTATAATATCCTCAGACTCATAAATTTTCTCATTGGTTAAGTTATTGTACAAAAACGGCACCTGATCTTTACCGCCAATAGTTAGCAAACGCAGAACATTATCAGGGTTTTGAGTATCAAATTTATGATAGTGTATTTTGTTATCACGCAAAAAATCCATCACTTTGCGAGAATACGGACAAGTTTCCAATACATATAAATCAAGCATATTACCTCCTGTTATGAAAGTATTATAAACAATGATAAAATTTTTAAATTAGCCTTTAGTTGAAAAATTTAACCATTTCATTAAATTGCAAATTTATAATTTTTATACTAAACTTTGACTATGAATAAGAAGAACATACTATTTGTATTCGGAACAAGACCGGAAGTTATAAAACTGGCGCCGGTAATCCTTGAATTAAAAAAATACCCTGACAGATACAGAACAATTATCTGCAATACAGAACAGCAAAAAGAATTATCCAATCAAACACTAAGCTATTTTGGATTAAGTGCTGATATTAACCTTGATTGCATGAAAGAAAATCAAACTCTTGTCGAAATTCAATCACGAATTTTGACAAAATTAGACAATGTTTTTGATAGCAACAAAATTGATGCGACAATAGTTCAAGGCGACACAATGACAGTTTTGTGCGGAGCTTTAACAAGTTTTTACCGAAAAATTCCGGTATTCCACGTAGAAGCTGGTCTTCGCTCGTATGATATATATGAGCCGTTTCCGGAAGAAATTATGCGACAAATGACATCTCGCGTTGCTCAACTTCATTTTGCACCGACAGAAAAAAATAAAAACGCTCTTTTAAAAGAAGATATTTCGGAAAACAAAATTCACGTTACCGGAAACACCGTTATAGATGCTCTATTCTGTCTTTCTGAAAAAACCATGACCTCAGCCGCTGAATTTTTCAACGAGTTAGGAATTCCAATCAATGAGAATTTGGTGCTAATTACTGCACACCGCAGAGAAAATCACGGTGAAAGAATTGACAAAATTCTTGACGCTATTGAACATTTGGTCAAGGAATATAAAACTCATAATTTTGTAATTCCGGTACATCCAAACCCGAATGTAAAATGTAAAATTCATTCCAGATTAGAAAAATACAACAATGTATATTTATTAAAACCGCTGGATTATCCGAATTTGGTATTTCTAATGAAACATGCAAAATTAATACTAACAGATTCCGGTGGTATTCAAGAAGAAGCACCATCATTTGGATGTCCTACACTTGTCATGAGATACGAAACCGAGCGTCAGGAAGGAATTGTTGCAGGAGTTTCGGTTCTTGTCGGAGCTGACTACGATAAAATTATATCTTACAGCTCAGAAATATTAAATAAACCTCGTTCTCAAACAAGACTACAAGCTCAAAACCCATACGGTGACGGTAATGCCTCAAAAACAATCGAGCAACTTATTTATAATTATTTTCAAACCAAGTAAAATAAAAAAGCAAGTTTTTAAACTTGCCTATATAAAATGTTTTAGGGATATATTTAAGTTTTTGAGGTTTAAATTTTTATCTGAATGAAGTTAATCGCTCATCAATTTTTCTGTCGATTTTCTTCATTATTCTTTTCATTCTGAAATCTTCGCTCATAGAAATCGGATTTGAAGCTAATTCACTTCTGTATTTTTTATACATTTCAATTTCGCGTTCTTTAATATCTTTGCGTATAAGCGGTTTGTCATCTTCATCTGTTATATCTTTTGAAATTTTACAAACAACAGCAACAAGCGCCAAGCCAAACATTATCCACAAGACCTTATCAATCGGGAAGCTATCTCCGACAATTGTTGTCACACCGTTTATCGGTTCAATCATGATTGTAGAATTTTTAATATTTGGTGCAGTTATATGTATTCTCAATTTATTTGCACCTGCATTTTCTACAACAAAACCGTCAATATTATTTGAGCCCTTATAGATTGCGTTGACAGTTTCGGCAGAGACAATTCCACTTAATTCCATTACCAATTCATTTTCTGATGGGGTCTTTTTAGAAACCTTAGCCAATTTATCCGTTCCTAAAATTATATTGTAACCACTATCAGTATTTTCTAAAGTTATGGTATGTAAATAATTTCCTGCTGCAAAAGCTGCAGTATTTGTAAATATAAATGCTATTAAGAATGTGAATATTAAAAATAACTTTTTCAATTTTATTTCCTCCCTAATCCACACTATAATATTACAACCGGATTTTAGATAGTGCATCAATCCTTAGGTTTAGAAACGTAGGTCAAAAGTTTTATATTTTTATCAAAATTAGGTTAAGAATTGTAACGAAAATTAACCATGCTGAAAATTCGACTTTTTAAAAACCTTTATATAGATGTAAGACACGAGATAGATAATTAGGAGTTCAGACATGATTTTATTATTCGGTGAAAGAGCAAACAAAAACACAGCAACAAAGAAAAACACCAATGTCAACACTCATCCGGTAGAAAATTCAGGGATATTAGCAATGAATTTTAACAACGGAACAAGTTTGCTAACTGTCAACGAATATGATACCTACGTATTTTCAAACCCTTACGCGGTAGATTATGCAATGTACTCTGATTATGGCTATGATACAGCAGATTGCGGATTTATGAGCGGATTTTCGTCAGCTGTAGCAGCACTTGGCGATAGCGGATTTGGCGGAGACAGTTGCGCAAGCGTAAGTTCAGGTTCTTTCTCATCAGGAGCATCATGCTCATCATTTTCTTCCGTAGGCTAACAAAATTTTATTCATGATGGATGATATAAAGGACAGATTAATTTCTGTCCTTTTTGCATGCTAAAAAATTTTCTCAAAAGATTAAGACCTTTCATGTTAATTGTAACAAAATCTTAACAAAAGCACTCAAAATATTAAAGTTTCGCTAAAATATGCCGATTTATAGAATAAGAAAAGTTACAAGGAAATCGAAAGGACACGCAAGCTATGGGAATGGCAGCATCACAAGCCAGATTATTAACTATCACAGCAAGACTTGCTGACAACGAGTTAAAGTCTCAAACTATTAATAATGCAAAAATGCGCTTGGCAACTCAATCTTCTCAAGCAAGCGAAAACTATATTAATGCGCTAAACAACGCTACCATGAAATTTTCAAGCTACGACTTGGAAGGCAATGCGCTTAATCAAGATTTGACATTTAACGCATTAACGGCTTACAGCTCATACAACACTCAATACGGACTTGTTAATTCATCAAATCAATTACTTGTTTCTGAAGCTGAAGCTGCAATGTTTGAAAATTCAAAAGGAAACTTGAACGCATACTTAAAAGCACATGGACTTGAATATACAACCACTTACTTTGATAAAATAGGTTCATTTGTAAATGATAAATATCCTGTGCCTTATAACAATATAAGTACAGAATCCTTAAAAAGATACTATGAAGAATACGGAAGCTATGAAAACTCTGTAGAAAGAGAAAACTACGAAATCAGCTATAGTACATTTAACTATGCAAATTCTCAATTATCAATAGGTTCTCAAGCCGTATTAAAATCATATCTTTTGTATGAAAAAAATACCCCTAAAGTAGAATTTGAAAATGGCAGTTATCAGATAAGCAAGATAAACTCTGGCACGTCTATTGAGTATATATATAATACATTTTTTGACGCATTTACAAATTCACAAAACACTTACAATATTGAAAACCTTAAAAATAATACAGTAACAAGAAACGAAGACCAAAGTATTAAAACATACACAATTTCAGATACTACAGCAGCAGAAATACAAGCCTTAATAAAGTCCATTTCGCTTGACGGAACTAAACTTAAGTACGCTGAAAAAAATGAGCCTACGGTAACAACAAACGAAGACCAAAGTATTACATACACATTTGAGATGTTCAGTATAACAACAAACGCTAACGGTTATGTTACTCAAGGTGCTACAGCAACAGAAGACTATGAAGATGCAACATTTGGCGCAAAAAGTACAACAGAAATACCGTTGGTAGGTCAATCACTATCAGATTATTTAAAAAATTTAAAAATTACAATCACAGAAAAAGATGAAGATGGGAATACTACAAATACCTATGATAGCTATATGGAAGCAAAAACCGTAAACGGCAATACTGAATATTATCAATATTGTATATTTTCAGATCTTGATCAAGCAAAAGAAATTCTTCAAGATGCAGTTGATACCATAATATCAGCAATTCTTGCAGAAGCAAACTATGAAGGCTTCTCTGAATGGTTGCTTGAACAAGATACTAGTACGCTAAACAATTACAAAATTGATACAGATGCACCAATTGAACAAGTAAACAATCAAACTCTTAAAGAAATACTTAGCAACTATGTGAGCGCTAAAGAAGACTTTATTGGCAATATCTTTGACAGAAGTACCAAGATTCAAATTGACGGCAATACTTACGATTCATCTTATGACTACATTGAAAAATCATTAAAATATGGCACAATTGTACCATCTGATTTAACAGATATAAATTATGTATTGCAGTTAATTAAAGATTTAGGACTAAAGCAATCTTCAAGCTATGATACAATTATCAAACAATTCATTGTTGAAGAAATGATAAGCGAATTTGGTGAACCAAAATATGCTTGGGTTGATGAAAATGATACATCTAACACAGGTAACGCCGACGCCAAAGCTCAATGGTATACAAACTTATTCCAAAGAATGTCAAAAGGTTACAAAGCGTTAGAAAACGGACTTGCAGCTTCAAAAGAATGGATTGAATACGCTTTGGAAAGTGGTATTGTATCAATGGAACAAGTTGACAAATCATTCAATTGGACAGGCTTAGCTTACAAAACTTGTACTAGAATAACTGAAGAAACAGACGATGCGGCAGTAACAAAAGCCGAAGCCGAATACAACAGAGCTATGAATGATATTGAAGCTAAAGATAATATATATGATATTCAACTTAAAAATATCGACACTGAACACACCTCACTTCAAACAGAATATGACTCAATTAAAGGTGTAATAAAAAGCAACGTTGATAGGACCTTCAAATTCAATCAAAGCGCATAAAAACTTAACCACAATAAAAAAGCTCCCGATGAGGGAGCTTTTTTAAAACCTTTATTAACCTTGACCTGTGTAGTTTGGAGCGAGGTTCTTCGCATCTGCCTGTTCCATCTTCTTGCAAGCATCGTAATCTGCTTGAGCAAGTTGGATTTGAGATTCGAGAGAGTCTTTTTCCGTTTGTAGTGAATCTTCTTCCTGTTTCAGCGGTTCCAGCATTGTATCGTTCAGGTTTTCGAAGTATTCTTCGATTCTGTTCTTTTGTTGCGCAACGTATGCTTCCATTTTCATCTTCTCGTTATTTACAGCATTCATATATCGTGCGTAAGACGGATCAGATGTCATTCCGGAAGTTCCACTAGCAGGCATACCTGATTGAGCATATTCTGCCCATTTTGGATCAAGCTGTGCTGAACCTGCTCCAACCTGAGAATTATAGAACTCAACCCACGCAGCACTGCCGAAATAAGAATTGCCGGTCTGCTGTTGTAACGTCAAGTTATTTAACGCCATTTTCTTCTGGGTTTCAATCATTTTACTTGTAGTTTCAATGTTGCGAGTTGCGCGTCTTAATTTAGACTGAACGCGCATCATTCGGGCTTGGAGCTGTCTTACTCGACGCCCCGCAGCTAATTTACCAAATGCTCCTAATAAGAAACCCATTGTTCTAGTATCCTTGTGTTAGTGTCCTCGTAATTATATAAAGTATTTGTTTCTCCAATAATTGCCTTTTTTGATGCCTTTTGTTAAGTTTTGTTACGAAACAGTGCAATAATTTAGTATATACAAT
>CAMGGL010000089.1 GCA_946055575.1 uncultured Candidatus Melainabacteria bacterium | reverse complement strand
AAGCTGACATACCCATAATAGTCGTAATCCTTTCCAATAATAAAGTATCATTACTTACAATAACGGCAAGAATACTAGAATACTTTAATAATTCCGCACTTTTTATTAAGTTTTGTTAAGTCCATGCTCAAAGTAAAAGGTCCTGTTTTTTTGTGGGGCAGAACCTTTTTTTATTTGATTTTCCGTTTTTATTTTTGCAGGCTTTCATTATCAGCTTTTGCTATTCTTTTTTTATTAATAATATGATCAGGAATTGCGCCAAGCATACGTCCGGCAAGACCCATTAAAATGATTCCGGCTCCAAGTATTCCTTTTTGAACATTTACTAATTTTAATATGTTTTTAGTAAATAAAGTTGCCAATTCCAAAGCATAAATATTTACTCGAGCTGAGGTATATGCCAATGCGGCTCCGCCGGTTAAACCTAAAGCTGTTCCTACATTTTTCCAAGTGTTTTTCTTTTCGTATAAATTACCGTTTTTGGTTTTAGCTAAACCGCAGAAATTGATGTTGTTGACTTGCATATATTCCTCCTACATGTTTTTTCTTATAGGTGTAATAATGTCCAGGAGGAATGTTTTTTGTTATTTGTAATATTATTTATTTACATAAATTAATAATAAAAACTCAGATTTAATAATCTGAGTTTTTATTAAAAGTGTTTGATATTTATTATTTTCCTAAATTAGCGGTACTTTTTATGTGCAATTCTCGTAATTGTTTTAATGAAGCAACGCCCGGAGCGTCACTCATCAAGCATTTTGCACCTGCATTTTTAGGGAATGCTATAACATCACGGATTGAATCGGTTCTTGCAAGAAGCGCAACAAGTCTGTCTAAACCGATTGCAAGCCCTGCGTGAGGAGGTGTACCGTATTGGAGCGCATTTACCATAAATCCGAATTTTTCTTGAGCTTCTTCTTCTGTCAAACCAAGAGCCTTGAATATCTTTTGTTGAACTTCTGAAGAGTGAATTCTTACGGAACCTCCGCCTAATTCGGTACCGTTGTATACGATATCGTAAGCTATAGATTTTACATTACCTAAATCTCCGCTGTCTAATTTATCTAAATCTTCAAGGTTCGGTGAAGTGAATGGATGGTGCATTGCCATAAATCTGCCTTCTTCATCTGACCATTCAAACATTGGGAAGTCTACAACCCATAAAAGATTATGTTTAGATTCATCAATTAAATTGAGAGATTTCCCGAAATGTAATCTCAATCTGCCCATAACATCGTAAACGAGTTTAGGTTTGTCTGCAACAAAGAATATTATGTCGCCAGCTTGAGCTCCGGCTCTTTCTTGGATAGCTTTTGCCTGATCCTCTGTTACGAATTTCAAAACAGGAGATTTTGCAGTTCCGTCTTCATTGTAAATGATGTTTGCAAGAGCTTTTGCTCCGAAAGATACTGCAAGTTTTGTTATGTCATCAATTTCTTTTCTTGAATATTTAGCTCCGCCCGGTATTCTGATACCACGAACGATACCGCCGTTTTCAAGAGTGTTTTTAACAATTTGGAAATCTGATTGTAAAATAATGTCGCCAATATCAAACAATTCAAGTCCAAACCTTGTGTCAGGCTTATCTGAGCCAAATCTGTCCATAGCCTCTTGCCAAGGCATTTGAATGAACGGAGGTTTAACTTCAACCCCTGCAGCTTTGAAAGCATCAACAATCAAGCCTTCAACAATTTTTATTACATCCTGTTGTTCGACAAAGGACATTTCAATATCAACTTGTGTAAATTCAGGTTGACGGTCAGCTCTTAAATCTTCATCTCTAAAGCATTTTGCAATTTGGTAGTATTTTTCAATTCCGCCAACCATTAAAAGTTGTTTAAAGATTTGCGGAGATTGAGGAAGTGCGTAGAATTTTCCTTCTTGAACTCTTGATGGTACAAGATAATCTCTTGCGCCTTCAGGAGTTGTTTTAATCAGAATTGGAGTTTCAACTTCCAAGAAATCGAGATTGTTCATATAATTTCTGATTGCTTGTACAATATTGTGACGCATAACCAATTTTGATAACATCGGTTCACGTCTTAAATCCAAATATCTGTATTTTAATCTTATATCTTCAGAAACATTATCATCATCTAATACAAATGGTAAAACCTTAGACTCCGATAAAATTTCAATAGAGTCAGGATACATTTCAACTTGACCTGTAGGATATTTTTCATTATAAGTTTCTTCAGGTCGTTTTGAAACTTTTCCGGTAACTTTTATTACATATTCTGATTTTACATGTTCAAGTACTTTGTGAATTTGCGGATTTATTTGCGGGTTTGCAACAATTTGGAAAAATCCGCTTCTGTCACGTAATTCAACAAATAATATTCCGCCTAAATCTCTAACGCATGAAACCCAACCTGAAAGGGTCACTGTTTCGTTGAGGTTTGATAAGTTGAGTTTTCCACAATCGTGGTCTTTGTATTTTGTTTTAATCATCTCTTATTTCCTTTTGTCTATTTATATTGCATTAATAATCCTATCAAAAACACAAAAAAAAGACTACAGAATGTAACATTTGTAATCTTTTTTTATAATTTTAAAAGTTTAATTTTTAGGAAGAATCTGACAAGAATGTACAATGTCAAGGTTAATGTTATAGCATTTTACCTTTTCCGGTTGGTACTCGACATTTTCTTTTGCGCTAATAATGCAGTCATATAATTGTATAAATTTATTCCCGCAGTTAAGCGCGTAAAATAACAAGTTTTCATTTGTCGGGTTCTCTACTACTGACGGTATCGGTAGGTAAAGTCTTCCTGAAATGAGATATTCTTGAGTTGATATTAAAATCTTGACGCTTTCTTTACTTGTTTGTAAATCTAATTTCTTTTCTTCTTTTTTCATATATTAAATCCCTCTTTTGACCTTTTTATTATAGCATATTAGTACAAGATAGACAACAGTTTTATTTTTTAGTAATCTGATTTTATGATTACCTTTGATATTTTGACATTAAATGAGTTCTTAAAAGAAAATATTGATTTTATAACAAATTCAAGAATTAGCAAAATCCAGCAGCCGACAAGGCGGGAATTTGTCCTTGCATTACGAAATAACGGCGAAACTCGTTCTTTTTATGTGAATATTAATCCTCAATTTTATCATTGTTGTTTTATGAATAAAATAAATTACAAAAAAAGAGTTCTTGAAATTCCGCAAAAACCTCCAATGTTTTGTATGTTATTGAGGAAGTATCTTGAAAATTCCCGTATTGCAAAGGTTGAACAGCCAACAGGTGAAAGAATTTTAGAATTTTATATTGAAACATACAATGAATTGGGTGAAAAGATTTATCTGTGCTTGGCTTTTGAGTTTATGGGTAAACATTCAAATGTAATTTTGTACAATACTGATACAAATATAATAATCGGATGTGCACATAATGTAGGGTCTGAGAAAAGCCGAGAAAGAGAAATATATGGCGGTATTCCCTACGTTTATCCTCCAAAAAATCGTGATATCGGCAAAAAATGGACAAGTTTGACTGAGTATATTCCTTTAAATGATACGGTTAATGATTATATTGATAATTATTATGCGGATATTATTTCTCAGTATAAATTTAAATCACGCCAAAGTACATGTCGTTCAATTGTTACTCAAAAACATAAAAAGCTTACGAAGTCATTGATGCAAATTAAAAAACAACTTTCAGAAACTGAAAATGCGGATAAATACAGGCTCTATGGGGATTTAATTATGGCAAATTTATATAATCTGTCAGATTATGTCAATTTGGTAAAAGTTTTTGATTATGAAAATAACAAAGAAATAACCATTGAACTTGATTCATTGAAAACTTTAAAAGAAAATGCAAATAAATTTTATAAATTGTATAATAAATCGAAAGTTTCGAGAGTAAAATTGACTGAAATTATTGAAAAATATGAATCAGAGCGTATATATTTAGAACAAATTTTGTATTCAATAGATTGTGCGTTATGTCTTGATGATTTAGAAGAGATAATGCCTGAGTTGGAGGGAAAGAAATCTTCAAACAAAAAGTCTAAAGTTATAAATATTGAGCAAATTACTACAGATGATGGCAGTCGAATATTCATTGGGAAGAATAATAAACAAAATGATTATATCGTATCAAAATTGGCGGATGATGAAGATTTATGGTTTCATGTTCATAATTGTGCAGGCTCTCATGTGTTGTTAAAATCTGAAAATATTACAGATGAATTGATTTTAAGATGTGCAAAGTTGGCGAAAGATTATTCTACCGCTAAAAATTCAAAGGCCGGTGTTATTTATACCAAACGAAAATATTTACGAAAACCTCCTGGTACAAAGTTGGGGTATGTTACATATAAAAATGAAACTGAGATAATAATCGACTAATATAATTTTTGTCGTAGTTTTGTGATTGTTATTATGAATGAGTGGTATTTGTGCTAAAATAAATCTGTAAAGAGGTTTATTATGCCACATTTTTTTATAAATTCAAGTCAAGTAAATAATGGAGTTGTAGAAATTTTCGATAAGGAAAACTACAATCATATAGCGCGCTCGCTGCGCTCGCGTGTGGGAGAGAAACTCTTAGTGATTGATGAGAAGCAAATTCAATATGAAACCGTAATTACAGAGATTACAGGTAGCAGAATTTTGACAAGGGTAGAAAATAGTTACCCGTCAAAGCGGTTTTTAGAGTTTGAACTTTACTTGGCACAAAGTCCGCTTCGCTCTGATGCTCAAAATCTTGTAATAGAAAAAGCCACCGAATTAGGGGTGAGTGGAGTATACCCTGTTATTACCGATAATTGTGCCGTAGCGCGTTCGGTTGTTGAGAAAAAAGTTCAAAAATGGCAAAAAATAATGCACGAATCTTCAAAACAATGTGAAAGAGCAGTAGAACCGATCTGTTATGAGGTTTTTGATTTGGAGAAAGTGTTGACCTCGTCAGCGTTTGATTTTGTAATTGTTTTTTGTGAAAGAATTGCTACTAAAACTATCAGAGAAATGTTTTTAGAAAAACCAATAAAAAAAGGCGCAAAAGTCTTGGTTGTGATTGGACCAGAGGGTGGGTTTTCTCAACGGGAATTTGAAATCTTTGAAAAACAGAAATTTGAGATGTTGACTCTAGGAAATCTGATTTTAAGAGCCGAAACGGCTGTTACTGTCGGGTTAGGAAATATAATTTATGAATATTCAAACTTTAACGGATAAAATTAAAAATGATGATATTTTGAATAATCTTTCGGCTTTCTTCCCTAATAAAATCTATTTAGTTGGGGGATCTGTTCGAGATGCGATAATGGGTAAAGACTATTTTGATAGAGATTTAATTGTAATAGATTCAGATGCTCGTGAATTCTCATTAAAAGTTGCGGAGTTTTTTGATGGTGTTTTTATTCCCTTAGATGAGGATAATAAAATTTATCGTGTAGTGTTGAAAGATAAGATAAATTATTTGGATATAACAAATCCTGTTGGCGGTTCCTTGGAGAATGATATTTTACGCAGAGATTTGACAATAAATGCAATTGCTGCCGATATCAAAACCGGAGATATCCTTGATTGTTGTATTCCTTATGTTGAGGATATTTATTCTCGTAGATTGGTTTCAGTTAAAGAGTCTAATTTTTTTGATGATCCGTTACGGATTTTGAGAATATTCAGGTTTTATTCATTATTAGGTTTTGCGGTTTCGGATGAGCTTATTTCTGTTGCTAAAAAATATTCAAATCTTATATCAAATCCGGCAAAGGAAAGGGTTGAGTATGAATTGATGAAGTTATTTTGTGGTGAATTTTCTCATTCTGCTCTGTTAAAAATGGATGAAGTGGGAATTTTGGAATTATTATTCCCGTTTGTAAAAGAATTGAAGCAGGTGCCGCCAAATCTTCATCATCATTTGGATTTGTTTCACCATAGCGTAGAAACAGTAAATCAGCTTACCATGCTTTATAAAAATTCTTCAAACAAGATAAAGGAGCATTTGGATAAAGTTGATTTTGGGGGATTTTCAAGGTTTGCACATTTGAAATTAGCTGCATTCATGCACGATATAGGCAAGTTTTCGACTTGGACGATAGAACCTGATACAGGGCGTCATCGTTTTATTAAACATGATGATGTTGGAGCAAAGTTAGCTGCTTCTTTTCTGAAATCAATGAAATTTTCAAATAAACAGATAAATTATATTACTTATATAATTAAGAGACACATGTATCCTACAGCGGTTGTGTCTTCACCTGATTTGAACGAAAAAGTTATGATGCGCTATCTCAGAAAATCAGAAGATAATGCAATAGATAATATTTTGATAGCAATGGCAGATAGACTTTCTGCGAGGGGACCGGAGATAACCGATGAAATCGTTGCGGAAAATATAACATTATTAAGTAATTTGTTGGAGTTTTGTATTGAAAAACAAGATTTAAAACCTTTGCCAAAGTTGTTGAATGGGAATGATTTAATTGATTTATTTAATTTAGAACAATCTCCAAGATTAGGTCAGTTGTTGAATTCGCTGCATGAAGCTCAAATATCAGGTGATGTATCTACACGTGATGAAGCTATAGAATTTATCAAAACAATTTTATAATTTTGTTGATTTTTATTTTGTGTTAAAATTATCAAGAAGACAAAGGGTATTATATGACTTATTCAAATTGGAAAAAATACGGAATTCCGACATTGTCGATTATCGGTAGTTTGTATGCTTTATTTCTCTTATCGCCGCTTGTGGTGTCGCCGATATTAAATTCTTATACTCAAAATATTCAAGATGCAATCAAAGCAAATGCAGGTTTTGAGTCTTCTATTGATAATATTTCTTTTGTGACATCTTGGAACTTGTCAGCCGGAGTCAAGGTAAAAAATCTTTCATTATCAATTCCTGAGGCTGATAAGCCGTTTTTGCAGGCGGGAAATGGAGGTGTGAGATTGGCGTTGTTACCTTTGTTGTGCAAGAAAATTCAAATTGATACAATCTCTGTAAAGTCCTTAAATACGGATATAATTGTCAAAGATGACGGAAATTTTTTACTGCTTGACTCTATTCCAAAACAAAATTCAGAAAAATCAACATCTTTTGAATTACCTTTCGGATTAAAATTGTCAAATCGTTTACCAAATATAAAAATTTCAGATTATAAATTGTCGTTTATTGATGCAAAAACAGACAAATCTTATTTTATGGAAGGGGGAAGGTTTAACCTTACAGATTTTATTCTTGATAAAAAATTTAAACTTGATACCTCAGGGAGAATTGTTTTAGATGGTGAGGTTGCTTCAAATTATAATTTGAAAATTTTTAATAATATAATGCCTAATATTCAGTTACAGGATTTAGTTTTTCCAAAAGAGGTTGTAGTTGTTGAAGATGTTCCTCAAGATAGTTTTAAGATGCCGTTTAATGTAGTTGATGTGTTGAATTTATTAGCATCTAACAAATTGTCTGCGGATTTTGAATCAGATATAAAAACTTTTGGTACATTGAAACAGCCTCATTTCAAAGGACATTTTAAGGCAGAGGCTATTTCGGTTGCCGTAGACGGTAAAAAGTTACCTGAAAGTTATGCGGATTTTCGATTTAAGGGAAATAAGACCGAAATTGATTCGGTATTTTTCTCCTCATTTGATACTGATGAAAAAACGCAAATCATCGGGAATGTGACATCCGGTAAAAAGCCGTCAATTGATATGACGCTCAGGTCAAATGCAAAGTTTAATAATATAATTACTCTAATTGACAGTATATTTTCATCTTTTGGAGTAAATGACTTTAATTCATTGAGTGCGACAGGTGGAATTGATGCTGATTTTAATATCAATTCTGATTTGAAAAAAGTTTCCTCTAACGGATATTTAAAAATCCTTCCGTCAAGCTTAAATTACGGGCTTTATAATGTTTCTATTAATAATATTAATGCAGATATAAATCTTGAAAATAATAATATTGATATAAAAAATGCAGGTTTTTCAATTCTGGGTAATCCTTTAAAACTCACTGGCTCAATAAAAAGTGACGCAGAAACGGATTTGAGATTAACCGCAAATGATATGCCGATAAAAGGTTTACTTACTGCGTTTGGTCAAGCTGCCCTG
>CAMGGL010000088.1 GCA_946055575.1 uncultured Candidatus Melainabacteria bacterium | reverse complement strand
ATAAATTTTTGTACAAGGCATAGGGGTTAAAGGCTGTAGATTTACAAATACAAAGTTTAGTTTTGATAAAAACTCATATAATCTTTTAAAATTAGACTTATCCCAATCCATGCCAAGAATAACCGTTCCATAACATTCTATATCGTATTTTTGCAGAATTTTCACAGCTTGAATATTATCCGAGATTTTTGTTTTTTTGTTAAAATTATCCAATTCTTCTTGATTTGCTGCTTCCAACCCAACGATGACCGCTCTTAGTCCGTTTTCTTTTAACCGTTTTATTATATCCTCATTATTAGTAATAAAATCGGCTCGGCCATATACTAAATATCTTTTTTTAATATTATTTTTCTCTAATTTTTCGGCAAATTCTAAAAGCCTTTTCTTATTAAACAGAAAATCATCATCAACGATATACACTTCTTTCTGTTCAATTGTGAGAAGCTCTTTTATGACATCGTCAATTTCTCTTGCACTATATGGAGCGACTTCTTTGCAAAAACAAAAATCACAGTTATATGGGCACCCAAATGATGTTTTAATAAGTGCACAATTTTTATGGAATAAATAGTAATAAGCTTTTCTGTATTTTTTAGGTAAATTTCTATCCGGTAATCGTGGAGTTTTATCTTTGCAATTTGAAAAGTTATACAAATCTTGAGCAGAAGAACATATTTTATCAATATTATTATCTTGAAAATCTTTCGGATAAACTTCCGCGTGAACTCCACCCACAACAATTTTAATACCGGAATTATACTCTTTTATCATTTTTGCATATTCTTTAATTATACCAATATGACTTATATAACCGGTAAATCCAACTAATTCAGGTTTATATTTCTTTATGAAAAATATTAGAGGTTTCTTTTCTAAAATCATATCAATGATTTCTACATCATGACCATTCGCAGCTAATACTCCTTTTAGCGTCATCAATTCTAAGGGCTCGCAAATCATAACACTTTGTAACCCGATAGTTTCTTTATGAGGTTTTGGTCTTATCAATAATATCTTCATCTTTTTTCCTCATAACAAATCCTGCTAATGTTGGCATAAAGAATTTCTCTTTTATTTCAAATTCTTCTATGATTTCAAAATTTTGTTCAAAAAGATTTTTAAACTCAACTTTTGATAAATAATCAGCTTTCTCTGCGGTTTTTTCAACAACTGACATTATTATTTTGTCATATAAATTATTTATAGATGCTTGTACAAAAATCGCGTATCCGTTATTTTTTAAAATCTTGCTTATATTTTCAACTACAGTAATTTTATTGGGATAATAAGGAAATGAATGACAACAAGTCACAATATCAAAATAGTTTTGGTTAAATTCTATATTTGTTGCACATTGTACGGAAAAATTACAATTTAAATTTTTGCTTTTAGCCACCTCAATCATTTGATGTGACTTATCAAAACCGCAATAATCAGCTTGAGGATATATTTTTAATAAATCTTCTATTAACTGTCCAGTCGCACATCCAAAATCAAGTAAACAAAAATTATTACTTAGTTTTAAATTGTTAATAACATCAATAACTTTTTTGCGAGTAGGAGTAAGAGAGTATTTTTGCACCCAAAGTCTGTCATACTTCTTTGCTAATTTGTTCCATACATTTTTATACATAATTCTTAAGCCCAGTAGTATCTTATTGCTAATTTTAGCATAAAGAATACTGATTATATAGTAACACTTCTATCCACTCCTAAGATAGGATAGGGTGAGGTTTGGGCAAGGTGTGCATTGAGGTCAGGGTAACAAAATTGTAGATACATAGCTCTAACGAGTTTGTCATCCTGAATTTAGTTCAGGATCTTTAAAACTCGGCAAAATTTCCCAAGACAATTTCAGAAGCTTTTTTAACACAACATGCATGAATAAAACATTATCTATTCAAAGATTACACTACCTGCAATAACCATTAAATTCACATCGTTCACAATTTGTACAATTCTTTTTATATAACGTATCCGTATTTATTTCATGACAAATTTGCTCTATTTGATTTTCATAATCCGTTTTAAGTTTATCATTAAATCCAATTACACAATTTTTTCCATGTTTAAGGTCAATATAAACAAAAGAAAGAGTTCCATAACTTTTTAATACCCTGTCAAGCGATAAAAGATATACCATTGTTTGGTAATCATATTGCGGATTTTTAGGTATTGAACCGGTTTTGTAATCTAAAATATAGTAGTTTTCATAATCATGTACAACCGCATCCAAACGTCCGCCAATCCAAAAATCCGACACTTTACAAGAAATTTGATATTCTGACTTTAAAGTGTCTTTTTTGAAATATTCGTTATTTAAAAGCTCTTGCCATATTTCTTTTTCACTATCAGAAAGTGCCGTTTCTATACGGGAAATATTTATTCCTTGTAAAAAATAGTTAGCTAAGGCATGAATTTTTTTCCCTTTCTCAAACGGCAAAGTTGATTGGGGTATATTTATCCCTTCTATATATTTGTAATAAAATTTTTTCGGACAAAATTGATATGTTTTTAGCATATTTGGTGAAAAATTATTAAACATAAACCGTTTCCTTTCCTAAAATTTCTTCAAAAATCGTATTTACAGATTGTTTTTGCACTTTGCCAAAACGATTTTTGGTATTTTGTGATGCGGTAATGTATAATTTATTCTTTGCCCTTGTAATTGCAACATACAAAAGTCTCAAGTTCTCAGATAAAATTTCTTGTTTTAACTCAAAATCAGACTTAAGTTTATAATTAGGATTTAAGTTTTTAACAGATTCGATAAAATCCGAAGATTTAAGATTAATTTCACTAAGGGATAACGGTAAATTTTTTTCCGTCATTTCCGGTAAAAATACAAGATTAAATTCGTCGCCTTTTGATTTATGCATAGTCATTATTTGAACTTTTCCGGCAATAAACTTTTTATCATCTTCATCTTCTTCCGAAAAGAATTTAAACCCACTTAAATTAGGTTTTTTGGAAAGTTCATTCAATCTTACCAAAGCATATTCAAGAGAGTTATTTTTGACACAAATCCGTTTGATAAGTGTTGCGATTAAATAAATATTGGATTTTTCAATTTCACTTTTAAAAAATTGAAGTCCTATTTTTATTGCAAGTTCATTCGGTGTCAAATAACAAAGAGAAAACCAATAATTCAAATCCCAATAAAATTGTTCAAGATATACATTATTCATATAATCAGAATTTAATTTTACAAACGGATTTTCATATTTGCGAATTTCTATATCCAAACCTCGTTTATAAAAACCTAATTCCGAAAGAATAGCATAATTATTTGCAATATTTTCATTATCAAAAGGATTTAAAACCATTTGCATAACAGCAAAAATCACTTTAAAAATGGTCTTTTGCTCTAAACACTCATTTCTTGTAATAACTTTCAAACCGCTATTTTCAATCAAATTTTGCCAAGCGGCAATCTGGTAGTTAAACCTTACCAAAATTCCAACAGAATAATCAGGATGTTTTGATAATGTTTCTTTGATAATTCTCAATATATAATTCTTTTCATCAACTGAGTTGTCAAAAATCTCAGCCTGAACAGCAGAAAATCCATCATTATTTTTCGGGTTTTTACCCTCAACCGGTTGCATAAACATTTTAAAAAATGAATTTTCACTTTGCGGATTTTCAAAAGCCCATTCCACAAGCGAGTTTGCAAGTTCCCATACATCTTCCGTACATCGTTGTGAACAATTCATAGAAACATTATCATTTTCCGTAATAAAATGTCTAAAACCCTCAACATCTGCATTTGAAAAGGTTGTTGTAATTGACTGATTAACATCACCACATCGAATAATATTTCTATGTTTGCCAGATAAAAGAGATATAAGTTCTTGCTGAACTGCAGATGAATCTTGAGCTTCATCCTCAATAATATACTCACAAATTTCTTGATAATGCGCCAAAATATCGGTATTTTCTTTCAAAATTCGTACAGAACCCGTCAACATATCATCGTAATCAATTAAATTACCTTCACGCAAACTTTTACTATATGCTTCAAAATACAGTTTAAATTTTTTTAACTTGTCATTAGGAAGTAAAGACGAAAAACGACAATCCCCCATTTTAAAAACAGAAACTGCACGGTCAAATTCTTCAGCTGTTTTGGTTTCTATTTTTAACCTTTGAGAAATCTCTCGCAAAATTCTTGCCCTTTGAGAATCATCACAAATTTCAAAATCAGCATTTAACCCCAATTTTTCAAAATTCCCGTTTTCTTTTAGTATTCTTAATGCTAAACCGTGAATTGTACTAATATTTGGTAATTTTGAGGTGTTTTTTCTGACATTTTTTATTCGTTCACGGAAATTTCTGGCAGCCGAATCCATATACGTTAATACAAAAATCCTCTCAGGATTTACGCCGCGCTCCAACAATTTTATTATTAAAGCCAAAAGAATAGTCGTCTTTCCCGCTCCCGGAACTGCGGAAATTCCCATATATCCCTTTTTATAATCCAAAACCGGTTTTTGATCATCTCTCGGCACAATTTTAAAAGTTGGCTCATTATTTTCTGTTTCCTCTTGAATATCTACAACTATATGAGGTTCAATACCGCCATAATTCTCAACTCCGTTCGAATCAAACAAACTGGAATAACAATAAACTCTTTCTTTTGCACAAAGTGTCAGTTTCCTCAGTACACGCGCATTTTTATCCTTAGAAAGTGTAATATTATCTTCAATAGTATATTTGGGTTTATCCCAATCCTTTTGAAAAACCCAAGCATTATATAATGGTCCGATATCTGATTTTATCCACTCCGAACTCGACACATCAAACCATATTTGATATTTTGTTTTAATCTGGTTATCGATAATTTTTTGCGGAGTAGAAACAATAAGATTATTATCCTTTATTTCTAAAACAGAATACGGATTTTCGGCAATAATTGAATTTTCAATCTGTACAATAATATCCGATTTTCGCCTGTTAAAATCTACCCCATAGATATTTTCAAAATCTATAATCTGTTTAATAAAAAAATTGAACTTGTTGATTTCTGTACTATTGAGTAACTTTGACGCAAAAAGCTCATTATATATCGCCACAATTTGTTCTGAAATTTTTTCTTCCGAAACAGAAAGTTTATCTATTAAAGTTAAAAATTTACTATATCTTTCATTATATTCATCATCATGAAAGTCACATTGGATAAGATTTTTTGTTTGATGAAAACTTTGCAAAATCTCATCACAATATTTTAACGGGATTTCCAAAAATTCCGATAAAATTACCCTTAAATCAAATTCTGACAAAGTATTTTTTAAATCCGTATTGAGTTTTAGTATTGTAATTGCAGCTTGTACAAGTCTGTTTTGAATGAGTTTTTCGCTTCCGGAAATATATAGAAGATTTACACCTCGTGTTAAATTTTCATTTAGTGAAAATTTTAACATATCATCAATTACGGGAGAAATAATTGCAATTTCAGAAGGTAAAACCTTGTTTTTCAAAAGTTTTTTAATTTTTTCTATTCCTGCTTCAATCATAGATGCACGTTTTGAAAAAGCCCAAAAACCAAAATTATCTAAAACATTGGTTTCATCATAATTAGTATTTCTATACAAAAGCTGAGCGGTTTTATCCATTTTAGACGAGGTTTCAATTTTATTTGTTTCAAGTACATTAAATATTTTTTTCAACTTTTCAAAATTGTTCTTATCCGCACTCAAATACCCGCAACGGCTTGAACCCAAAGTGTCAAGTGCTACATAAAAATCGATAAGCTGCTTTGACAAAAATTCTATAAAAGCCATGCAAATAGGCGAACATTCATCTGCATCATCTATAATTAAATATTTTATATCCTTAAAATAATCGGTATTTTTATATATGAAATTAAACAAAAGGCATTGTCTTATATAATCAAAATCACGCAGTTCCAAAGTTTTTTTCATAAATTTTCTGATTGCAATATCTGCATCTTCAGAAAAACCTTCTTTTAAAATCTCGGCTCTTTCATTAACCTCTTTTTGGGTTAAATTATTTTGAACAATTAAAGAATAGCGCCTAAAAATTTG
The DNA here is from genome assembly GCA_946055575.1 of uncultured Candidatus Melainabacteria bacterium. GTDB lineage: Bacteria > Cyanobacteriota > Vampirovibrionia > Gastranaerophilales > Gastranaerophilaceae > Zag111. The sequence continues at coordinate 2,123 of CAMGGL010000088.1, read as the reverse complement.
ATGTAACAAGGATTGTTTAGAATTATATCCTCGAAATTTCACCTCTTTTAATATATCTTTTAAAATAAATTGAGAAACCTCTAATCCCGCAAGATTTGGCAATATAACGGGATTGTCATAAATATTTCTATCTTCCAAAAATGCCCAGTTGTCAGAAACGGTATTATACACAAGTGAAAAAAAAGAATGTACTTGAAGTTTTTCAGTAGCATCAATTTTCAGTTTTTCCAAAGTTTTTTGGATAAAATTATTTTTTAATGTTGAATTTTGCACCAAAACCAGAATTTCAGAGGCTTTTACCCCATTATTTAAAAGTTGTGCATACTTCTTTATTAAAAAATCTGTTTTCTCTGATGCTATATCTGCTTCAATTAACAATTGCAATACCCCTTATAGCGTATATTTTAACATAAAAACTACACCATTAAAATGATTGTCAAAACTTCAAAATTCAACTAAGATTTGAATATCGAAAAAGTGTAGTACATACAGTATTAGCAGGAGGAAAAAGAGATGGCTAAAAAAGTAATTTTATCACAAGAAGAACAAATCGGATTTGCAGCAGGAGAAATCTACAATTACCTTAACCAAAACGGAACAACTTCATTTGCAAAAATGAAAAAAGAATTAGACCTTAAAGGAAATTTTGCTGATTTAGGTTTAGGCTGGTTAGCAAGAGAAAATAAAGTTGAAATTTCTCAAAAAGGACCTGCTGTAAAAGTTAGCTTGAGATAGTAATTTAACCATATTTACACGATATATAATAAAAGAAAGATGTTACGAAATTGTAATATCTTTCTTTTATTAGTCAAATATTTGAACAAAAAATACTTTATTAAGATATAGGTAGTATATTGTAAAAGGTTTATGTATGAGTATTATAAGCAGTACAATAAAAACAATTGGAGAACCCATTTTTGAGAGTATTTCAAAACTGGGTGCAAAGAATTTAAGACGTGTCGGAATAAACTGCTTCAGCGGAGCAACCTTTGAAGGAAGCAACATCAACTTGAACAAAATTAAAGACGCAGGTATTAAAACTATTATTGACTTTAGAAGCGAAGCCTCTAAAGATTTTGCTTTAGAATGTAAAAATGCAGGAATTGAATATAAACTTTTCCCGTTAGGACATACAAAGGCAAATCCATTATCTCAAATAAATGAAAATATAGTTAGTGAGGATTTTGTCAAAGGTTTAAAAGAAATTATAGATACAATAAACGAAGGAAATGTATACATGGGATGTCGATACGGAATTGACAGAACAAATCTCGGACTTGTATTAAATTATTTATTAAACCCAAAAGCATCTACACCTCCTATGATCTTAACTTGGGGCGATTTTAGGACCAAATCGGTTATTAATAAAACTTTGAAAGTTGCAAGAAAAATGATTAAAAAAATGACGCCTGAACAAAAAGCTTTATTTGATCTTCCTGAAAATTACAACGACATTTTTCAGAATAAAATAGCAAGCCTTCTTGCTTTTAACATGCGATATGCTTAATATATTGTAACAATCATGCAAATTTAAAAATCTTTTGTTTTAGATAAAAATAAAAGATTAAAAATGGAGAAATTAACATGATAGTTACATATAACCCCTACAATAGTGTATCATTTTGTCAAAAAGAACCATTCGCTAAAGTTATAACTGATACAGCCAAATCTATGGGGATAAAAAACATACGAACAGTCACCCCTAATATTATAAGCGGTTCTACATTTGAAGCTCTTTCTACCGCCGATTTTACAAGTTTAAAAAAAATAGGAGTCGACACAATTGTTGATTTCAGATCTGATGGTTCAGAACTATTAAAAAACAAATGCAGAACCTCAGGAATAGGTTATCTGAAATTTCCATTAGATAATGTTCTGACATTAGATAATCCCAAATATTTTGTAAAAGCAGAAAAATCTGTTGATCATAAAAGACATGTAACTAACGATTTTATCAATGAACTCAAACAATATTTTCAAGTAATGAATAAAGATAACGCCTACGTAGGTTGCTATTATGGTATAGACCGTACAAATATGGGATTAACATTAAATTATCTTTTAAACCCAAAAGCTTACCCTGCAGCTCCGGAAATATTAACTTGGCCGGGAGAAAGAAAAAA
>CAMGGL010000087.1 GCA_946055575.1 uncultured Candidatus Melainabacteria bacterium | reverse complement strand
AAAAAAACAATTTTCAATGATAATCTTACCTATCTGATAGAATTATATAGAAAGTTTGATTCTTTGAACAAAGAAGAGATACTTAGTCATATTTACAACCGCATAAATCAATTTAATCTTTCCCTCTCAAATAAAGATGGTTATCTAGAATTAAGAAAATTTTATAATTCAGAGAAAAATCCACTAGATTTGTTTGTTTTGGTAGCTTACTCTTTTAATCATCAAATCAGATTTAACAATTCTCATGAGTTTAATAATCCTTTTGGTAAAGCGAGAAGTTGCTTTAATGAACATATGAAGAATAATTTACTTGATTTTTTGAATGCTCTAAATAAGAATTCTGTTGATTTTACTTCATTTAATTTTGATGAATTCGATTTTTCAGGTCTTTCGTCAAATGATTTTGTTTACTGTGACCCTCCGTATTTAATCACAACAGGAACTTATAATGATGGTAAGCGAGGATTTACAGGTTGGAATGAAACAGAGGAAAGAAAACTTTTGAAAATTCTTGATGATTTAAACGAAAAAAATGTTTCATTTGCACTTTCCAATGTTTTAGAACATAAAGGAAAAGAAAACTTAATTTTGAAGAATTGGATAAAAGAAAATAATTATTTTATTTCATATATTTCTAAAAATTATGCTAATTCAAATTATCATACGATTGACCGCAATAAAAATTCAACTGTCGAGGTTTTAATAACAAATTACAATCCTCAATCTATGACACAAGAAAATTTTGTTTTAAAGTTGGTCTAAGATGCGATATATCGGAAACAAAGAAAAAATATTGGAAAATATTTATAGCATCTTGCAAGCAAATGAGGTAAAAGGTAAAACTTTTTTTGACTTTTTTGCCGGAACAACAAATGTAGGACGATTTTTCAAATCAAAAGATTATCAAATTTCTTCCTCTGACATTCTATATCTTTCCTTTTGTCTGCAAAAAGCTTACATAGAAAATAATTCTGAACCAAAATTTGAAAAATTATTAAATTATATTTCCAAACAAAATACAGAAAGTTTTTTTTCTTATCCACTCGAAATTGTTGTAGGTTATCTAAATACACTTGAAGGTGTTGAAGGTTTTATCTATAAAAACTATACACCATCAGGAACAAAAGACCTTTCTCAACCTAGAATGTATTTTATTGATGAAAATGGTAAAAAAATAGATGCAATTCGTCAACAAATCGAAAATTGGAAAAGCGAAGATTTGATTTCTGAAACAGAATATTTTATTTTACTTGCTTGCTTGATAGAAACAATTGGTTTTTATTCGAATATAGCAGGTGTTTACGCAGCCTTTCGCAAAACATGGGATTTTCGGGCATTAAGACCATTAGAATTACGAACAATTCAATTCGTTGATAACCATCAAAAAAATATTGTTTATAACGACGATAGTATGAATCTTCTTGATAAAATTAATGTCGATATTCTTTATCTTGACCCACCATATAATGAACGGCAATATGCTCCAAATTATCATATCTTAGAAACCATAGCAAAATATGACGAACCTAAACTTCGCGGTATTACTGGAATGAGAGATTATTCATCTCAAAAATCAAGATTTTGTAATCCAGTAACAGCTTTAGAAGATTTAGACAAAATCGCTAAAAATGCAAAATATAAATTTCTTGTATTAAGTTACAACTCAGAAGGTATAATGCCTTCTGAAAAAATTGTTGAAACTTTGAAGCAATATGGGAATGTAAAATTTGAACAATTTGAATATGCGAGATTCAAAAGTAATAACAATGGGCTTGCTCGTACTAAAAAAACAGTTTTTGAACAATTATATATCTTAAAGAAAGAGGCTTAAAAATGAATTTGTGGATTTTGACAGAAGAACTACCTAAAAAAGAAGTTTTGAAAATGATTTTTGAATACTTCGCAAAAGACCAAAATTGTGGATTTTTCGGTGATTCAATTCGTATTATTCCTATATTAAACAAAGATAAGACTTTTTCTTTTACTTATGAAGTTATTGGTTTCAAATGTGCAAAAGTGGATAAAGTGTTTATAAAGACTGTTTCGGGAAGTTCAAGCTTTACAGATTTTCTTGTTTTCTATCAAGAAAATTTGCCGACAGTAAAAGATACTCCCCTTTATGCTATCGAAGAAACAAAAACTGATGACAAAGAAAGCCGTAATACTGGAGTTTATCAGCGTTGTTCAAATATATATCTTAAAGAAAGAGGCTTAAAAATGAATTTGTGGATTTTGACAGAAGAACTACCTAAAAAAGAAGTTTTGAAAATGATTTTTGAATACTTCGCAAAAGACCAAAATTGTGGATTTTTCGGTGATTCAATTCGTATTATTCCTATATTAAACAAAGATAAGACTTTTTCTTTTACTTATGAAGTTATTGGTTTCAAATGTGCAAAAGTGGATAAAGTGTTTATAAAGACTGTTTCGGGAAGTTCAAGCTTTACAGATTTTCTTGTTTTCTATCAAGAAAATTTGCCGACAGTAAAAGATACTCCCCTTTATGCTATCGAAGAAACAAAAACTGATGACAAAGAAAGCCGTAATACTGGAGTTTATCAGCGTTGTTCAAAATTTGTTTTCATTCAAAATTATTATCCTAAGACAAAACTCATAATGCTTTACGCTTTGCAAGTCGGTCAAAAAGAAAAACCTACAGAGACTTATATTTTTGGAACTCGTTTGCTTTTGACGCTTGGAGTAGAAATTCTTGGAAAGAAACTTGACCCTACAATTTTTAAGCCTTTTACATCAATTAACGAGCTCAGAATTGCAAAAGCCAGTATGAGACCTGCACCCAAAGGAAATATTCCTATACTGATAAATATTGCTGATGAAAATTGGATTCAAGTTTCAGGTCGTTTGTTTAAAAGTGGAGGACTTTCGCACGACCCGAACATTGGAGCTTTGAGTATTATTTCTGCCGTTATCAGAAAACTTGGATTTGAAGGAAAAATTGAAATCATAATGCACGGACTTGAGCAAAAGCATGTCGGCAAAACAAATAAATTTGTACAGATTGCGAATGTTCTTGGAATTGAACTGGAAGGATTAACGCTTCCAAAAGCAACCTTGCCAGAAGATTATTGGCATTATGAAACAAAAGGAGAAAAACTCGGTACAATTTTCATTCACCTTGTTGTCGAAAATTTCACAGAAAGTTATTCAATCTTTGAAAATCATGCAGGGGGTGAAAAAGGCTATTTTGTGACAAAAGATGGACAACATCTTGCTCTTGAAAAATATGCAGACAGAGAAGCTTATAAAGCTGGCGATAAGAATCAGATTATCTTTATTCCAGATTTAGTGCTTCTTGATATTGCAGAAACTGAAGTTATCACAATAGAAGGGAAAAAATATGAGTTCAAGCAAAATGGTATAGATGAACTGAACAGTTACGATATTTTTGATGAACGCTATTTGAAACCATATTATCCAGAATATAAAATTATTCGTACCGTTGTACTCTATGGAAGCAATAACGAACAAATTGCTGAAATTGAAGTAGGTTTCTTGCTCAATGAAAAAGGTAAACTTGTTCTTGGAATAAAAGCTCCAAAGCTATTCAAAAGAGCAATTTCAAATCTTCTTGATTATTGGAATTAAAATGGCCACAAAAAAGAGTTTTCTTGATTTGGAGAAGATAGAATCTGAACTTCTGAAGTATGGAGTTGAAGATGTTGATTCTGAAATCGGAAAAATAGAAAAACAGATAAAGTCTACTCTTAATTCTTATAAAGAGAAGAATAAGATTGCTCGCGAACAGTATAAAAATGCTATTCCTTTTTCTGAAATTTACGATTCTATAGATAAGTTAAATCTGCCTGACTGGGTTCAGAAAAAAATAAATTCTGCTCGTATCTTTGGAAGGTCAAAACAAATGATAATTTTTCCAGATGGTGAAAAATATCAAATAAATAATCCTTTAAATAATCTTTCAGGCGGAGATTGGCTTAATTTTACAACATCTGTTTTTTCAACTTTTTATACAACAAAAGGAAAGGATTCTTATGCACATAAGATAAGAAAAATTCATCCTTCTCCAAAGCCTCCGCAGTTAATGAGAGAAATAATCGAGTTTTTCACAAAAGAAAATGAAATTATCTTTGATTATTTTATGGGAGTTGGCGGTTCTCTGCTTGGCGCAGGACTTTCTAAGCGAAAAGCAATAGGAATTGATTTAAACGAAAAATTCATTAAAGCCTACAAAAATGCTGCCAAAGAAATTGGTGTTGATATTTTTCCCACAAAATGTGGTGATTGTTTGGAAATTCTTAATAATGAAAAAGAAATGAAATCTCTTTTGAATAATAAAAAAATAAGTCTTGTTTTGATCGACCCACCTTATGCAAATATGATGAGTAAAGAGAAAACTGGTGGAGATATTGTGGTTTACGGAAATAAGGCAACACCTTTTACGAATGATGAAAGAGATTTTGGCAATCTAAATCAAACGGCTTTTTTTGACTCGCTAAAACAATCGGTAAAGCTTGTTTTGCCATATATAAAAAAGCACGGCTATATAGTGATATTCATCAAAGATTTACAACCAAATAAAAAGGAATTGAATTTATTACACGCTGATATAATTAAAAAAATAAATGAAATTCCAAATTTAAATTATAAAGGACTTCGAATATGGGCTGATAGGTCTGCAAAACTATTTCCTTACGGCTATCCATTTTCTTTTGTCGCAAATCAAATCCATCAATATATATTGGTGTTTAGGAAGGAAAAATGATAAGAAAAGTAAATTTGAAGTGTGCCAGTTATAAAGAGTTGGCAACATTAAAAACAGATAAAAAAATCAACTTAATATATGGGTTAAATGGAAGCGGCAAAAGCACATTTTCTGAATACATGCGAAAAATTGGATATGCAGATGAAAAATTTGCAAATTGTTCCATTGAAACTGACAATGTGGAAAATAAATCAGAACTCTCTTTGGATGAAAAAATACTTGTTTATAATCAAAAATGGGTAAAAGAAGCCTTTTATGAAAATCCTACATTAAAAGGTATTTTTTCTTTGTCAAAAGGAAATGCTGATGCAAAAAAGAAAATAGATCTTGCAAATCAAGAAAAAGAGAAATTAGAAAAATTAACAACTGAGAAAGAAAAAGATAAAGAAGAATCTCGATTATCATTTGAAAATAAAAAACTTAAAGTCGTTGATTCTATTTGGAAAATAAAAACTGACTATACTGGCGGAGAAAGAGTTACAGACCAATTTTTTAAAGGGTTAAAGAGTAAAGAAACTCTTTTTAACCATGTGCTCGGGATTTCAAAAAGCACAACTACTCTTTTGAAAACTATCGAAGATATAAAAGAAGAACTACAGGTTCTTCTTGATAAAAATGCTACAAAAATAGAAAACCTAAGCAATGTTCAAATTAAAAATCTAACTGAAGATGAAATTATTTTATTGAAAAAAGAAATTACAGGTAGTAAAAACTCAACATTTTCAACTTTGCTTGATAACCTTCAAAATAGTGATTGGGTAAATTCTGGATTAAAATATATCGAGAAACAAACTGAGCCTGCACATTGTCCGTTCTGTCAGCAAAAAATTGATAAACAGCATCTTTTAGATGAGTTAAAATCTTGTTTTGATAAATCTTATGAACAAGATAAATTAAAACTTCAACATATTTATGACAATTACAAAAGACAGATAGATAGTATTTCTATTGATGCTTCTTTTGAACAGAATAATTTATTAAAAGAATTTTCATCAAAATATGAGTCAGCGTTTGAAAAGTTGAAATCAAGTTTAAATAGAAATTTAGACATTATAAAAGAGAAAATTTCTACCCCTAGCAAACCAATAACTCTTAATCTTGTTATTACGGAATTAACTTCATTAAATGAAGTTATAAAATCAGCAAATGATAAAATAAATGATTTCAATGCTAAAATAGACCAAAAAGATTTAACTATAAAAGAATTAGAAGAACTTTTTTGGAAAAATATTAGATTACAATATGATGTTATTATTACAAATTATCAAGCAGAAAAATCTTTATTCGATAAAGAAAAGAAAGATTTTGATTCTGAAATTTCACGAATTAAAACGGAAATAGACAAACAAGTCAAAATAATAGCTGAACAGTCAAAGTTGGTATCAACAAATATAGACGAAGCCGTAATAAGCATAAATAATCGTCTTATTGAATTAGGAATTGATAGCTTTAAAATCGAAAAATATGATAAAGGTAAAGCTGAATACAAACTTGTTCGTTCTGAAGAAAGTGAGGATAATATTTTTGAATCTTTAAGTGAAGGTGAAAAAATAATTATCAGCTTCCTATATTTCATTGAAGAATGTAGAGGTAAAGATGATTCTAAGACCGCTGATAAAAAGAAAATTGTCGTTATTGATGATCCTATCTCAAGTTTATCTCATATTTACGTATTCAATGTTGCAGAATTAGTGAAATCTGAATTTATTAAAGATAATTTATATAAATGGGAACAAATTTTTATTTTAACCCATAGCTTATATTTTTTTCGTGAATTAGTCGATCCAAAAAAGTTTTCTAAAAAGACCACTAATCTTTATCGAATTTTAAAATCACAAAATGGAAGTAAAATTATTTCGATGGAGGCGAATGAGATTCAAAATGATTATCAAATGTATTGGTCTATCGTGAATAATAAAGATAATCAGCCTGCATTAATTGCAAACTGTATGAGAAATATAATAGAATATTTCTTTGGATTTATTGAGAATAATGAATTGAGTAATGTTTTTCAAAAAAAGGAGTTTAAAGATAAAGTTCAGTATCAAGCATTTTATAGATATATAAATCGAGAATCGCATTCGGATAATGTAAATATATATGATATGAAAGAATTTGATTATGATTCTTTTCAAGAAGCTTTTCGTAAAGTATTTACTCTTGCAGGTTATGAGGAGCATTATGATAAGATGATCAAAATTGGAATAAATGATCAAAATTGTTAGAATATGTAGTAAAAATCGCATAACAAACTTCAAAGCAGACAACACAGACAAGCTACGTTGTTTTATTGTTATGCAGTATCAGTTATTTCTAAACTTATAAACAAAACTAGCAAAATAAAATACACTAGTTAAAATGTATATTAACATATCAATTCAATCATTTTTCCCTCTCCCACCACTATCCGAACAACAAAGAATAGTTTCAAAAATTGAAGAGATATTTGCTATATTAGATAGAATTAGTAATGAGTTAGGTGCAGATATTTAAATCCACATTTTATCTATTTTAAATTTCAATTATGATAATATAAGGCCATATTTTTATGGAGAATTGATGAAAAATATCTTGATTATTGCTGATGGGATTTTGGCTAAAAATTTCTTAGAGCGACTATTTAATAGCAAAAATAACGCCTTACACAACTACACAGTAATCACCTATAATGAAGAGACGATCCCTAGCTGGGATGTGAATTTTGAGAATTTTGTATTTTATAACTTTGACCCAACTAGCCTTGGCAAGCTTAAACTACATTTAAAAACCGAATTTGAACAAGCTATGGTGATAATGCAAAATGAATTTGACATAATATGCGTTTGTGAAAATCTGCGTCAAATTTATCCAAATTTAGAGATGGATGTGCTGGATTTATGGGGTATGAGAAGGCATTTTAAGGGCGATAATCTAATATCTATAATTGATGCTAGAAAGATTCTAAGCTCTAGATTTATGGATTTTATACCTGATGTGCCTGTAATCGCTGATAATATCGGTATGGGAGTAGGCGAGATTATGGAGGTTCAAGTCCCACATGGTAGTAGCTACGCATATAGACATGTAGGAAATATCCGTAAAAAGCGATGGAAAATAGCTATGATATATAGAAATGGTAGCTACACGATCGCTACGGCCGATGCCTTGATAATGCCTAATGATACCTTGCTTATCGTAGGTGAGCCTAGAATTTTAGAAAATGTATTTCGTGCTATCAAAAAAGAGCCAGGTCAATTCCCAAATCCATTTGGAAATAATATATATTTAGAGCTAGATATGAAGCTTATGAGCGGTGATGAGATAGATTTGCTGATCAATGACACCTTAGAACTCCATCAAAAAATCAATAGCAAAAAGCTATTTATAAAATTAATTAATCCTACTCTATGCCAAAATTTTAGCCGTATAAAGGGGCTTAGATCCAATAAAATAT
>CAMGGL010000086.1 GCA_946055575.1 uncultured Candidatus Melainabacteria bacterium | reverse complement strand
GCAATTGAAATGCAAGGAAAAATAACTATTAAAACCGAATATAAAAACGGGATTGTAACCGTAAAATTTAAAGATAACGGCAAAGGTATTCCAAAAGAAAATATTGATAAAATTTTTACCGCCGGATTTACAACAAAAGGTGTAGGAGTAGGAACCGGACTAGGGCTTGCTATCAGCCAAAAGATTATCAATAAACATAACGGCAAAATCAAAGTCTTGAGTGAGTTGGGCGTTGGTACAGAGTTTATTATTACTATCAAATGTGAGTAGTATAATATTAAGAAATATTAAATATTTTTTCTTTGTATATCTAAATTGTAAATATCTTTATAAAAACACTTTAAATTATTATTAAAATGTTCTGTATAATTCGGTAATAAATGATAAAAAATGTGTTATAATAGTAGTACAGCATTAAATAAGTGTCTGTATTACCCTTAATAATTCTCGACAGGAAACCGGTAGGTAGAACAAAATAATTTATGGATTGTAAACAAAAGTTAACAAAATGATGATATATAAGCAATAATTTGAAACAAAATAACTTTATATAAGAGTAGGTGTGAAAATTATTGTGTAGTGTCGGAGGAAAATAATGACAATTAGTGTAAACAGTAAGAAAAAACAAGTGAAGAAAACATTTGATGAGTTATTGAATGACTTAAGAACAAGCAATTCTGAAAAAGTCAGATATAACGCAGCCCGTATTTTAGGTGAAATGGGTGATTCAAAAGCCGTTGAACCTTTAATTGATGTTTTAAAACATGACAAAAACGGTTCTGTTAGACTTTATGCAGCAAGAGCTTTAGGTGAATTAGGAGATTCATCGGCAACAGTTCACTTGATTGAGTCTTTACGTGAAGACCGCAATGTAGATGTTAGAGTTCGTGCAGCTCGTGCATTGGGTCGTTTAGGCGGAGCAATCGTTGTTGAGCCTTTAGTAGAATCATTAAACGATGAAAATCCGCAAGTTTGCATTACTGCAACAGATGCTTTAATTGAAATCGGCGATGTTGCAACAGATGCTTTAATTGCATCATTAGATCACGAAAAAGTAAACGTAAGATGTGATGCAACAAGAGCTTTAGGTGAAATCGGAAACAAAAAAGCCGTAGATAAAATTATCAATATGCTTTACGATGAATGGGTTAACGTAAGAATTTATGCCGTAACTTCTTTAGGTAAACTTAACGATACAAAAGCAGTTCCTGCGTTGATTGATGTTATGAAAAACCATTCGGAAAATGAACTTGTTAGAGCCGGTGCTGCTGCAGCATTAGGTGTTCTAAGAGATCAAAGAGCATTGATGCCGTTAAGAGAATTGATTATGGAAGCTGAAGAATTAGGCGAACTTGAAGATACAGCTTTAAAATCATTCAAAAAAATTATGGCAGCAAATTGGCAGTCAATTCCGGGAGCAACTCCTCAGAAAAAACCTGCCGGAACTTTTTAATCGCTAGTGGTTGATTATGTTCATATAAAACAAAAAGACGGTTGTTCACTCAATGACCGTCTTTTTTAGTGTCTACATGTACAGGGAAAATAAACCCAAAAGAATTTGTATTATTACCAAAACTTTTAGCAATAATTTTTCCGTGATGCAATTCTATTATTTTCTTTGCAAGATACAATCCGGAAACAGCGCCGACTTTACTGTATTTCATAGAATTAGAAACATATTTACTGCAAATTTCACTTAACTTTTTAGAATCTATATAGCTGTCTATGTCTGTAACAAGAAACATAACCTTGTTACATTTACTTTTAATTATTATATAAATATCAGAAGTCGGACGAGCAAAAGTTATTGCATTATAAAGAACATTTATAATTACTCGTTTTAGCGCAAAACTGTCAGCAGAAACCATGCCCGCTTCATATTGAGATACAAAATGAATTTTAATCATATTTTCTTCTATCAAATATGAAAGTTCGGTTATTGCTTCGGCTACCAAAACATTAATATTAAATACTTCATAGGTTAAAGCAGTTTCATCACCCTCAAATAAATAGGCAGATTGTAAAGTTTTAATCATGCTGTATAAATGATTACATGAATTTTTGGTCAACTCCAAAAGTTCTTTTTGCTCACTATTAAGCGAACCCAACTTTTCATCCAATAGTAACTCTAAAGCCCTTAATTGAGCAAGAGTTGGAATTTGAAGTTCGTGACTTAGAGCGGCCATATAGGTTATGCGTTTATTACTCATCTCGCCAGCCTTTCTGTATTCATATTAATACATAAGATTGACACAATTTTATATTACCCCGTTCGGCTATTTTAAACAGTTGAAATATTTTATTCTAACTTTACTATGCAACTTCTGCAGTACAAGTATAATCAGGATTTTCACCCATTTTGGCTTCAATTTCATCAAATGTTAAAAGTCCTGTTGTTGCTCCAAATTTTGATACAACTCCTGCCGAATTAATAGATGCCGCAACAAGAGATTTTTCAATATTTCGATTGTATCTTGCAAGAGATGCGCAGAAAGTAGATGCAAAAGCATCACCTGCACCGAGCGTTGAAGTTACAGGGCCGTCAAAACATGGACAATAATAGTATTTTGCCCCGTCATAAGCATACGCACCATTGCCGCCATCCGTAATTACGATAATTTGGTATTCCGAAACCTTTAATTTCTTAAACATTTCCTGCAAGTCAGGATGAATTAAATAATGAGAAAATTTCTCATCTTTTGTATCTTGACGCAGCTGAATACCTGTTGCCATAGAGGCTTCTTCCTTATTTAAAACAACAATTTGAGCGTATTCTAAAATACTTTTCAGATAATTAAATCCTTTTTTTATACCTGTCGTACCTGCATTAAAACAAACATAGGTATCATTTTCTTTTGCAAATTTTACTATATCATCCAAAACTTTGTTACTGTCACCATTTAGGGGTGCAATATATAAAAGTTTAGCATTTTTTATCGCTTCAAAATCTATTTCAGATTTTTTGATATGGGCGTTAGCTCCTCTATGAGCAAGAACCGTTCTGTCACCTTCAAAACTTGTCAGAATAATTGAAAAACCTGTTGAATCTTTTTTATCTTGAATTATTGAGGACAAATTAACATTTTTTGTTTTAAAGAAGTTAAAAAGTCCCTCAGAATAGATATCATCTCCAACTTTGAAAATAGCGGAAGTATCAAGACCAAGATTGGCAAAATTTGTTGCGGTATTAACACCACCGCCTCCGACTTGAGAATCGAAATCTGTAATTTCCAGTTTTGACCCGTATGGATAACTCATAAATTCCGTACTTTTTTCTTTTCTTCTGACTGAAACCACAGCAGCATCATCACATTCAACAAAAACATCCATTGTAGCACTGCCGATTGTAATTACATCACTCATATTTTCTCCCCCATACTAATTTCATATATTACTGATATTAGCATAAAAAATAAAAATATTCGTAACTAATTTTAAGTAGCAAAAAAAATATTTAGGGTTGTTATACTTAACAACAAGGATTAGGAAATATGAAAATAACAAATATACAAGCATTTGACAATACTCAACTTTTATTACAGAAAAACAAGCAAAATAAAAATTATAATCAACAAAACAAACATAGTGAAATAACATCAAAAGATTTTTATTCTTATCAGGATTTTAATATATCTTTCACTGGAAGAACTCCTGAAGATTTTTATGCACAGGATTTTAACAATGAAAATATGCCGCAAACCATGAAAAATTATCTTTATTATGACTACGAACAACGTCAACATATTCCGCCCGAACAAATAATGCAGGAAGTGTTTAAACATCTTAATAAAGCAAAAAATCTTGATGAGGTAAAACTATATTATCCGAATGAACCGCTTTTCCAAAATTTACACGAACTAAAGAAAAATCCTCGAACAGGAATTTTATCTGAAATAAAATTAGCAAAAGAAATGAGTGATACTCCGTTATTGAAAGATGGAAACGATAATTTTGGACTATATCTTTTAAAGAAAATATATATTGAAGGAAAAACCATAAAAGAAATTTCTAAAGATTTTTACGAAAAGGATATCAATGAGGAATACAAAGGAATAATTGCGCAGCCGATTGATTACTCCACAACATCTGCGTACGGAATAAGATATCCGAAAAATGATTTTTGGCATTCATTTATTTCAACCAGAGATGAATACAAAAAATTTTTTATTACACTACCAAAAAATATGGTAGACCCGAACAGAACCTCTGTAAAAGGTCATTCCGAAGGAAAATCAGCTCCTAAGACAGCAGAACCTAAAGAAGTAAAACCACAACCTCGCAAATATAAAATTAAAGACCACAGAAAAAAAGATGTCAAAAATGATATCAAAAATTCTGACGGTAGTGAAGAAGAAATTAAAAAAATAATCAGAAAACGATTTACTAAAGATGACCCGGAAGCCTCATTTATTATTAAATATATGAGCCCGATAATGACTGTTGCAGCAGAGAAAATTCACTTATCCGAAGAAGAAAAATATTTTGCAGAAACTGAAAAAGATAATGGAATAACTGTTAACGGCAAAACTATGTTTGAACGGTTTTGGAAAGCTAATCCTGATCTGCGTGAACATTATTCGGCAGCGATAATTGATACAATTGAACTTTTTGAAGAAGTGTACGGTGGTGGCGGATTGATTCCGATAAATAGTAGTTATGAAACTATTGGACGAAATACTCAAAATCAAAAAGCAATGGATTATGTTTTGCCGGAATTTATAGATTTACTTAACTATTCCAACGAAATTATGCCAAAACGTGAAGCAAAATATGCGCGACATGACAAAGAACAAACCTTGTGGGAAGAACATTTTAGACAGAGATATGGCGAAGTAATTGAAGAACAAGAAAATGTTGCGGATGTTTCTGAAAAACTTGCCCCAACGATGGTTGACAAGGCTCTTAATGAATCCGCTCTAAAAAATGGTGCAAAAGTCTATGATTTTATTCTTGAAAATGGTACAAAAGTTTCGATTGCATCGAATGTTCAAGAAATGCTTAAATCCAAAATTGCTTTAGAATACAGTAATATGCCGCAATCTTTTATTAACAAATACACAAATTTCATATTAAAAAATCCAAAAGTAAATGAGGATTTTCTTTTGGCATTTGCTTGTCACTCAAATAATATGAATAATTGGGGTAATTTTGTTTATGACGATAATTATACGGATGAAGAATTACAGGCGTTAAATAATAAAATAATACAAGAAATTAAATCTCAATTAGTAAGTGAGGAAGAAGTTTTTGATACGATGAAAAAAATCTTCAAGGAATTTGAAGAACAAAATCCGAAATTTATGAAACTTGTAAAGCAAGCGATTATGGAATATTCAACACAATTAGAAACTCCGGATGAAGATTATATAAAAATGCTTATCACAAAACGTTATGTCGGTAAGATTAAAGAAAATATTATATCTGAGAATTTGTCTAAAGCGGAAAAGCAGGCAGAATATCAAAAAGTTTATCGCCAAACGCTTGATGGCATAAAATCTATGAAATCACATAATATTGTCTATCTTGATACGTCCAGTCTTGAAGCCGGTTTAGCATTCTTGAGTATTGGTAAAGATGTTACAAACCAATCAAAAAAAATGGATGAGATAATGCAAAAATATAAAAAGCCGTTATCTTCTTCTGAACAGAATAAGATAACACACGCTTTTATGAATATTTTGCTCAATATGAAACCTGAAGATACAGAAAGTTTTAAAGATAGGGATTTAGCTGCATTATTCTTATCAATGAGAGAATGTCTTAAAAAACATCCTAACTATAGAAAAGATTTTGCCGAAATTATAAATAAATTAGTGATAACTCCTGATAATACAACTATGAAATATTTACTTGATAAAAATGCTGATAAAAATTTAGCAGCTGCAAAAGTTGAGTATGAATTTTCATCATTCGTTCAGGAACATATAGATATATTTAAATTATTTGCGTCGTTAGATAAAGAAATAATGGAAGAATACATCAAATATGAAAATCCGATTTTGTATGAAATGCTGTTAGGTTTCAGGCAGAAAACGGTAATGAATAATTTACTAAAAGATAAATAAAAAAAGAACTCGGGTGAATCCCCGAGTTCTTTTTTTATAAGAATAAAACTTACTGAACTTTTGTTTTATCTTCTTCTGAAACACCTTTGATAGTCAAGTTTACTCTGCCTTTTTCGTCAATTTTAATAACTTTGACAATAACTTCTTGACCAATATTCAAGTGTGGTTCAATAGTTTCAATTCTTTCATTGCAAACTTGCGAAATATGAACCATACCATCTTTGCCTCCGCCTAATTCAACGAAAGCTCCGATAGGAATAATTCTTACAACTTTGCCTTTAACAACCATTCCGACTTCCGGCTTGAATGTCAAATCTTTAATCATCTTGATTGCGATTTGTGCGCCTTCCTGATCGTTTGAAGTGATTGTTACGACACCGGAATCTTGGATATCAATTTCGGCACCTGAAGCATCAATAATAGCTCTGATTTGTTTACCGCCAGGCCCGATAACTGTTCCGATATCTTCAGTCGGGATAGTCATTGTTGTGATACTTGGTGCAAATGGTGACATTGGTCCCGGTTCGGTGATAGCTTCACGCATTTTGCTCAAGATATGCAATCTGCCTTCTTTTGCCTGAGCTAACGCTCTGCGTAAAGTATCGTTTGCAATACCTTTGGCTTTCATATCCATTTGCAACGCAGTAATACCTGTATCATTACCTGTAACTTTAAAGTCCATATCGCCTAAGAAGTCTTCAATACCTTGAATATCAGTTAAAACGACAGGTTCTTTACCGGCTTCGGTAATCATACCCATAGCAACACCGCCAATCATACATTTTACAGGAACACCTGCGTTCATTAAAGCCATTGAAGAACCGCAAGTTGAAGCCATTGAAGTTGAACCGTTGGATTCCAAAACATCAGATGTTACTCGAATTGTATATCCGAATTCTTCTTGAGAAGGAAGTGCCGGAACATTAGCACGTTCTGCCAAGTTACCATGACCTACTTCACGTCTGCCCGGACCTCTTAGAGGTTTAACTTCGCCAACTGAAAATCCAGGGAAAATATATTTGTGCATATAAGTTTTTTCTGTTTCAGGGTCAACGCCATCAAGTTCCTGTTTCATTGCAGGGCCTGCAAGAGTTGCAACAGACAACACTTGAGTTTGACCTCTTGTAAATACAGCCGAACCGTGAGCTCTTGGAATTACACCAACTTCGCACCATATAGGACGAACTTCGGTCGGTTTTCTGCCGTCAGCTCTGACGCCTTCATCCAAAATCATGGTTCTCATTATGTGTTTTTCTGCATTTTTAAATTCTTCTGCCACAAAATCTATTCCTGTTTCTTCAATGATTTGTTTAATATAATCATCATCAGGAAGGGCATCAATTTTTTCTTTAACTAATTTTTTAGCTTCTTCAAGTTTATTTTGTCTGTATTCTCTGTCAAAATTGTGATAAGCATCAAAAATCATGTCGTGAGCGGTATCTTCAATAATTTTTGCAATTCCTGAAGTATCGTAAGGGTTAACGAAAACTTCTTTTTCCACACCGCAAGCTGCTGCAAATTCAACTTGAGCATCACATTGTTTTCTGATTTCACCTTGAGCGAACTCAACGGCAGCCATAATATCGTCTTCTGTAACAAACTTACATCCTGCTTCAACCATGATTACGGAATCGTGAGTTCCTGCAACAACGATATCAAGGTCAGAGTCTTTAGCTTGACGGTGTGTAGGGTTAGCAATCAAGTTTCCTTCGCTGTCGCGAGAAACTCTTACCGCGCCGATAGGACCTTCAAACGGAGCACCTGACAGCATTAACGCACAAGATGCGCCAAGCATTGCGAGTGTATCCGGTTGATTTTCCTGATCGTAACTAAATAATTGAGCTACAATTTGAATATCGTTTCTATATCCTTTAGGGAAAAGCGGTCTGATTGGTCTGTCAATCAATCTTGAAACAAGGATAGCCTTGTCGCTTGCTTTTCCTTCTGAACGGTTATATCCGCCCGGTATTCTGCCGATAGCAGACATTCTTTCTTCATAATCAATTAACAACGGGAAAAAATCTATTCCGACTCTTGGTTCTTTAGATACGCAGCAATGAACGAATAACATTGTATCACCACATCTTACAGTAACAGAACCGTTTGTAGATTGAGCATACTTTCCTGTTTCAACTGTGACGGTTTTTCCGCCAATCTCTAATTGAAAACTTTTTGTTTCAGGTTTCATAATTACCTTTTCTTTCTGTGCAACACATTTGCACCTTTTTGTTATACACTTCCATTTACAAAACATATTATACTTCAAACAGGTTAAAATGTGATAAAAAATAAATTTACGTGAAAATT
>CAMGGL010000085.1 GCA_946055575.1 uncultured Candidatus Melainabacteria bacterium | reverse complement strand
TGGTATACAAAGATGTTCAGTAAGAATGTTTTTAAACTTACTACCGACACAGAACAAAAAATATTAAAGGCATTAAAATCCCCCTCAAAGAATTTAGAGGGTAAAACCGTTTGGGAGGAACTTATATTTTTAGAAAACCGTTATCCTACCATAAAAGAAATTGTACCTGAGGATTTGGAATTGTTTAGTGAAATTACTCAAAGACAAGGAAATTATGATTAATTTTATATGCAACTAAATTATTTGTATAGGTAAAAATTATGACTGATAAAATGAAATTTTCATACGGAGGACTTGGTGCAGGTGTTGAAACAGAAATAGTTGCACCAAAAATCCAAAATAAATGCAATTTGCAAATGGATTTAGTTGAAGGTGTGGGGTTGATAAATTCGGACTTTCATACACTAAAAGCGAAATGTCGCAATTGTGGCTATAGTGAAGAATTTTCCGACTACAAGCTATGGGCAACATGTATCGAAATCGCAAGACCTAAATTTAATGATTGTAAGCGGGAAGAAAATAATACAAATATATGGGGACAATTATGTTAAATCTCTTTAAAAAGAAAACACAAAAGATAATAGTTTTTGTCAAGAAAAGAGGAAAGTGGGAATTACGACAGATTAAAACCTACTTAAATGACACTGTTGATATAGAGAATTTTCTCAAACAAAAGCGATTTGAAGATTTCAAGGTATGGATGATTGATAATATATATACTGACAGATATTGGAATGATATAAATTTTTATAATATTGCCAATTTTATTTATTTACCCTTAGAAAGTCCTTTTGATAAAAAATGGGCTTGGTTCAATATGGATGAGCCTGTTCCTTATCCAACTTATTACAAATTAAGAATAAAAGATTTTAAAATGGATATAATACAAAAAGATGACGATAATCTAAAAGATTATGTAATATTTAATTTTCCTAATTTTTCAAATGACGGATATCCAATTTTAAAAATTCTTGATGAAATAAATCAAGTGGAATTAATAAAAAAATTTCCTCAAGACTTAAAACAAAATAAACATGCAACTTGTACCGTATCAGGACTAGATCCATATACATTTTTAGCTTGGGAAAAAAATGGCACAATAAGATTCCAACTTTGGCACTATGAACCGGAAATTTTATTTGAATGTAAAAATGGAATGGATTTAATTATTGACCTTGAAGTTGAAGCTGAAAGTTTTTACTCGGAATTTACAAAGTCTATTCAAAATATAATTGAAAGGAATAAATAGTGGGCAGAAAATTATCTGAAATATTAAAAGATAGGCGTTTCTTTTAAGAGGAACAAGAACAAGCTATTCATAAAGCTGTAGCAGACGAAATAAAAAAATACACTAACAAATCCGATATAAAAAATTGCATGGATGATTATATACAAGGAGAACAAAATGACGACAAATGATGACATGATAGCACGTCTTACCAAAGCAAGACAAGATGAAATTAATAAAGCTGTAGTAAAAGAAGTACAGAAATACACTAAAAATGAATTTATTAGTTATGAAAACGAAAAAACAGAACCGGTAGAAAATGATTAAAGAAAAACTATATAATTACTCAGAAATTGAAAATGCAAATTTTAATTTTGATTTGTGTACAGAAAAAGAACATTTTTTGCAAGCCTTAAGAATATCTGTACCGGTAAAAGTAAAAAATTTTAACACAAAAGGTACAAATTATTCTTTAGAATATGATAATGTAGCGTCACAATTTACATTATGTATAAATAAAGCAGAACTTATAACAACTGATTATGTTAATTTTTCACTTATGACCTTTATGGAATTTTTAACAAACCTTGCTTATTATGATAATAAATCTTTAATGTGTTCATTCCATGACGAAGGACAATACTCTGTTCTTTTGGCAATTCCTTGTGGTAAAAATTCATTAAGAATTGCTATATTTAATAAGCCTATCTATAGCCAATATAACTGTTCCACCGATATTATTATTAAAAAAGATAATTTTTTAATTCAAATCAGAAAAATTTTAGAAAAAGCAGTTAAAGACACTAAAAAATTAGACCATGGAAATGAAAATCGCTATGTTGACTGCATAATAGCAGAGTTGAAAATTCTTGAGGAATATTTTAATAATCCTAACGAATTTAAGAAAACTTATATTGTTCAAAAATATTTTCGAGTGTTTGATATAGCATATAAAAACTTAAACGGAATATGGGAATTTTATGTTTGCCTGGATGATGATAAAAAAGCAGATTTGAATTATTGGGAAAAATTAAAACAAGATAATCAAATTATTGACTATGATTATTATGAACAAAATCCAATTGATTGTTATTTTTTAGACAGAACAAATAAAAATTTTATTCACATCACGAGAGAAGAAATCAGAAAATCAATTAAAACGAATATGGATGAGCGAATTGAAGATAGAAATTGGGTGTACTCTACTGAAACAAAAAATTGGTACTCTGATAATGAAATAATGCCTGCTCCAAAAGAGCCTTCTAAACATATATATACAAACCTTAACTATGAAATAAAAATAAATACAGAATATTTTTCATATTCAGAAGAAGAACTACTAAAAGAATATATTGAAGAAGATTATGACTTACCATGCGTGTTTACTCTAAAAAATGATTCTCATACAGTTTGCAATATTGAATTTAATTACAACAATAATCAAGAAATTAGAGACGCTCTTAATAAAACCAAAGAGGGTAAGTATGTTCGCTTTAATTTCGATGAATACAGTGATGAAAAAATACATTTTTGGAAACAAACTTTTCCCAATGATAATAATGATTATATAACTATTGCGTGTTACAGCAGACCGGATGAGTACAGACCAATTAAACAGCTATATTATTTTACAGCCGGTAAAGATTTTATCGACTGTTTCATAAATGCACTGAATGATATTGAAAATAAAATTAATGTAATGAAAAAGACTCTAAATATATAGGTAAAATATAATGTTCGGATATGAATTAAATAATTTTAAAAATCAAAAAGCATTTATACATTTTGACGGAGTAATCAACGGGAAATTTGATTACGGACCAAGAATTTGCATAAATACAAAGGGTGAAAAACTTTTTGAACTTCCTAACAGAAATATGATTGTTAATGAATTTGAGCGAGAAGATGTTGCATTTGTTCAGGGTGAAAATATGCTTTACGCATTAATGAATAACAAAGGCGAATTTCTGACAGATTTTATTTATAACAGAATCTGCGGAGGGAGTGAGGAAGGATTTTTTGAAGCAATTAGAAATGGCAAACACGGTCATATAAATATAAATGGCAAAGAAATAATTACTTGTAAATATGATGAAGGTTATTATTTTTCAGAAGGAATTTCTGCTGAATGCTTAAATGGCAAGTGGGGTATGATAGACTGTTACAATAATGCAGTAATACCTTTTGAATATGAAGACATTGGTTTTTGTAAAAATAATCTCATCAATGCCAAAAAGAATGGTAAATATGGTTTAATAAACAAATTTAATGAAGTTATTGTTGATTTTTTGTATGACGAAATAAATATTTTATGTACTAGAGAGTGTTTAGTATATCCGGCTTTGAAAGGTAAAAAGTGGGGATTATTAGACCGACATGGCAATATTATTGAAGATTTCATATACAACGATATGCAAGTTATATCATATGATAATGATAATTTGGGGGAATTTATAAAAATACAAAAAGATACTAAATACGCATTATATTCTGCTATTAAAAAAACATTTTTAACAGATTTTATATATGACTATGTGGGATGTTATTCAGAAAATAGATTTTATGTCAATATTGATAAAAAATCTGCCTATATAGATACACTCGGAGAAGTTGTCCTTCCTGCAATTTTTGATGATTGTGATGAATGGTTTAATGAAGGTATTGCCAAAGTTACAAAAAATGATTTAACAGGAGCGATTAACCTTAGCGGGGAACTTATTATTCCTTGCCAATATACAGCTTTGTACAATTGTAAAGAAGGTCTTATTTTAGCAATTAATGAGAAAATGCAAAAAGGATATATTGATAGAAATAACATGGTAGTAGTACCTTTTGGAAAATATATAACATGTGAAGATTTTCATTGTGGTTTGGCA
The DNA here is from genome assembly GCA_946055575.1 of uncultured Candidatus Melainabacteria bacterium. Taxonomy (GTDB): domain Bacteria; phylum Cyanobacteriota; class Vampirovibrionia; order Gastranaerophilales; family Gastranaerophilaceae; genus Zag111. The sequence goes on along the minus strand of CAMGGL010000085.1, from coordinate 4,313 downwards.
AAAGTATATAGCCGTGAACATGGATTTGTCTACATAGATACAAATGGTGAAGTTTTAGAAATAAAGGTATAAGTTATGTCAAAAAAACAATATAATGAACCAAATAATAAAGAACAAAACAAGCAAAAAAAGAATTTGACTACTACACTAATTGACAAAAAACATTCAGGACTGGCAATGAATGTAGAATTAGTTTCACAAAGTATGGGTAAAATTATTAATGAGCCACCTTATATAATTGTTCAGAATGATTATGAAGACATACGCAATCTAAATTTAGTAAAAGTTAGATTAGACGGAAGTGTTATTGATAATAAAAAACTTGTATTTGAAGAACCCGAACTAATAAACCTAAAATTTTGGATTGATATAAATAAATTAACGATACTTATGTATTGGACACAAGAAGAAACATGCTCAAAAAATATTTTAGAAAAAATACGAACAATGACTTCTGTATCTCCAATGTGTAATATAAACTTTAATTCAGAATGGCAGTATAAAAAATTTATCAATGCAAAACCTTTGGAAGAATATTTTAACTCAATAAGCGATAAAATTATCGGTAAGACTATTGATAGAATCTTTTATACAGGGATTCTGTATAACAAAATGTGGGAAGAATACTGTGAGTATAATAATGGAGAATGGTATCAAGATGATAAAAGGGTTAATGAACCGACATATTATCCTTGGAAAACCAGTAATACAACATTACAACTGGATTCTCCTATAATTTTAGATTTTGAAGGTGTAAGGTTAGAAATGATGTATTGGTCAGGTAGTATGGTTGATATAAATATTAATTCTATTGATTTATCAACTTATGCTGCCGATGTAAGTAAAAATTTTTCAACAAATATAATCGGACATAAATTGGTTGATATTCATGTGCATAAAACAGATAAGGTCTATTTTATGAATTTTTCACATTTAGGAGTTGATAGAAAAGACGGCGATGATATGTTTGAGCAGATTTGGTTTATTTTTGATAATGGATATGCGTTAGAATTAACAACCGACCACACTGATTATTCGTTCTTTAGTGAAATACCACGCTATGTTTATTATGATTATATTAGTAACATTGAATAGTATGAAATAATTGACAGGAGTATAAGTATGCGAACAACGATATTTTATAAAACAAATAACTTTACCGGTTGGCAAATGATGAAACTTCAACAAACAAAAGAAGAATGTGAAAATTTATGTAAAAGATACTATAATTTTTCTGATTATAAAATTATGGAAATGGAACAAACAACTCCTTCTGAATTGCATTTATTGACAGATATTGTCTTTTTTGAAGGTAAATATTATTTTCCGGAAGATAAAATATCATATCCTACTACAGAGCCTAAAATAATGAAGGATTTTCAAGTGTCAATGAGGTGGGAAGGGAAAAGCGAAATTGATTCAACTGATTATGATGAAGTTTACAATAAACAAGGTATAAATTGGGGATGGGGGTATCTCTGGACAAATGTAATAACAAAATTTTCCGTAAACGAAAATATGGATGAATTAGGAGTTGTTGCACAGGGCTTTATAGCAAATTTTTCGCCATTTTTAGAAAAATTAGAAAAAGAAGGACAAGCAGTTTACCATAATGACGAATATTCACCATTCAAATGGCTTGCTTGGATAAAAAATAATAGTGTGCGTTTAATTCATCAAGATTACAGAGATGAAGTAGTACAAATTGAATTTGATATTCTTGTTGATAAAGATTGGTTCTTGCATTTCGGATATAATATGATTAAAACAATGCAAGAATATGCAGATTCTGATTTTACTCGATATAAGAAGTATATTGAAGAAAAATATAAGGTTAAGTAATTACAAAATATCCTATCAACTTGATAAAATTATTATTAAAGCAGATTATTCTGCTATAATTGCTGAAATCCCGATATTATAAGTAATAATAAAATTATTCGTTGTTCTCTATTGCGGTATGTACAGATACTAAAAATGAACATTAACTGTTCATGAATTTATATGCCAAAACGGCGTGTCTTTTGAGTTACAGTGTATGATAATAAAAATACAAATATGAGGTTTTTCAGTAATAATCGCATATTTGAGCTGTTTATAACAAATATTATATGAGGTTAACAAATGAATAATAATATTGTTCAAGAAATATATAGTAGAAATTATGGTTCAGTAAATTTTTATCACAGGAATTATTATAAAAGTTTAATTTATACAGAAGGAATTTTAGATTTTCAACAAACATTAAAGGCGTATTGGTTTGTTGATTGGGTTATTGTCAACATGAAAAATGTTATTGCAACATATAAAGCCAATGATGATGGATTTTTCGTAATTACAATTAAGTTTAATAAACAAAAACACTGTATTTTAGAAATATTCAGAGAAGGATTCGTGGAAGGAAATTATTGCGAACATATAACTGTTATTAAAGAAGAAGTCTATATCACAAACTTACCTATATACGATAATTATAAATTTTATTTGATTCTGTCAAATCCAAATCCGATACAATTTACTTTATTACTAACAACAGAATATTAGGAGCAAAACATGACAACATACGGTTATTTAAGAGTTAGCACAATAGACCAAAACACCGAAAAAAATAAATTTGATGTTTTAAAGTTTGCAAATGAAAAGAAACTTGGGAATGTTGAATTTGTAGAAGAACAGATTAGCGGAAAATCAAATTTTAAAAACAGACAGTTGGGTATTTTGTTGGAAAAAATGGAGCAAGGAGATATTTTAATTGTTCCTGAACTTTCAAGAATTGCACGCTCAATTACACAAATTTTTGAGGTAATAGATATAACAAAACAAAAAGAAATTACTCTTTATTCAATTAAAGAAAATTTTTCAAGCAATGACAAAAGTATTACATCAACTGTAACAACTACGATATTTGCATTAGTAGCACAAATAGAAAGAGATTTAATAAGCCTGCGAACAAAAGAAGCTCTACAAGTAAAAAAAGCTAGTGGGATAAAACTTGGCAGACCAAAAGGTAAGGGAAAATCAAAGTTAGACCAATATAAAGACGAAATTATGCAATTAGTAGAATTACATGTTCCCAAAACAATAATCGCAAAAAAATACGGAACATCCGTAATTAATTTATATAAATTTTTAAAATATTACAATAGCCAAGAAAAAATACGAATAGCTTAAAGAAAAGATTTAAAAAATATTGAGGATTAAGTACCATGGATTTTGAAAATTATATACAAAATTTATTAAATGAATATCAAGATAATACAAGTTGGGAAACTGATTATAAAAAGGCTACAAAGGATAATAATCTTGACAGCATGTATGATGTAGGTAGATATGAATGTCTTATTGAAATTATAAATAATATAAAGCGATATAATCTTAACAAAAATGATATTAACAGAGTTATTACAGTTTTATTAGAGCCTGATAGTATGGAAAAAGTAAATGTTTCTACAGGAATTAAACCATTAACAACAGAGAATTGGTGTGACTATTCAACTTTTGTAGAAGTAGAAGAATCAATTGAATGTGGAGATAATACAAAAATAAATATCAAACAATTTGTATCAAAAGAACATCTTGAATTATTAAAAAATAAATTAGTAGATTTTATAGCATTTAGATTAGATTGTTAGCAAAAAATTACGTTAATTGAAGAAGAGGATGTCTCTGTGACATCCTCAACATGTACGCTAGTAAGAAAAACTTACCGTACAGTAATATTTTAATCCATTGTTTTTAAATTTTCAATCGTAAAAAAATTTATATTGGAGGAAGTTTTATGTTTATATAATAAATTTTATAATATGTTAGTCGACTAACATAATTAATAAAAAAGCCCTCTTAAATAATTAGTTGTGATTACTTGTGTTGTTTAGTCATCTTTAATTATATCCTATCCTTAAAGTACAATTAAGAGGGGTTTAATGGATTATAGAAATACTCATGCAATAATGCTATATTTACTTAAGTATTTAGATGATGATATTGTAGCACTTTTACTTAAATTTATTTATGAGAAAAAACAATTTTATAATCCATACAGTACATATAAAGAATTATTGTTATGTCTTATTGATATGAATGACGATTACACTTACCTTATTAACAAACAAAAATTCGATATTAATACTGTTAGGAAGGATAAAGAAGATTACGCAATAAATAAACAGACGAAAAATAATTCATATATCCAATTAAAAGATATTTATAGAAAAAAAGGATACATTATTTATAAGAATAAAATGTATTCATATCCTCTAGAAGATTTCAAGCAGGTTAACAATGAAAATTTAGAGTATATGGTAGAGTTATTT
>CAMGGL010000084.1 GCA_946055575.1 uncultured Candidatus Melainabacteria bacterium | reverse complement strand
TTGAATCGACATGATTACAAAAAAACTCGTAAGAAAAATAAAGATTACTATAAAACGAATCCTCAAATGCAAAAGTTTGGCAATCCTACGGAAGAAATTTTTTCTTGTCCATGTTGCAAAAATTAAAGTAAATATATGATGATTTTTCTTAAATAATTATTATAATTGTGGTATGAGAAGGTGTAATCTTTTTTATATCTTATTTTTTGTATTTTTGCTATGCACTAATAGCATAAGTTGTTTTGCCAAAGAAAAAATAGAAAGCTTTGACGGTAAGGGTTATGTTGGTACATTGCCTGATTTAACCAGAAATTATGAACCTCAGGAAACAAAACAACAAGAACCTGAAATAGTGCAATCAAAAGATTTTAATTCCGAAAGTGAATTAAAACCTGTGCCTCGTGATAATCCTACTTTTGTTAACATAATTTTGAAATCAGATAAAACTTCTCAATATGTAAATGATTTAAATGAATTTATTCCAATGCTTGAAAGTATTTATGATTTGATTGAAGATGAAAAAAATGTTCAAATATTTAATGCAAAAGTGTTTTATTTTAATAAAAGTGTAGATTTTTTTAGAGATAAATACATAAATCGACCGGAAAGTCATTTTGTTTCATATAAAAAATTAATGGATTTAAGCTTGCACGCTCGTTCAATTGCGCTTTTGCGTACAGAGGCGGCAAAATATAATCCGTATTTGGCTTACGGAAGTTCCGGTTATATATACAATCCAAATAATGTCACCGAACAATTGGGGTTTCTTAAAACAGAAATAGAACAGACAATTTTGATACTGAAAGAGTCAAATTAATAATCTTGTATTTTCCAATCTTTATCCTATAATTAGGTGGAGAGGATTAGAATATGGTTACTATGGAAAAAGCAAATATTGATTGGGTTAATTTAGGTTTTGGATATTACAAAACAGATAAAAGGTTTGTGTCTAATTACAAAGACGGCAAGTGGGATGAGGGTATTTTGACAACGGATGAAAATGTTGTTATGAATGAGAGTGCCGGAGTTTTGCAATATGCTCAAACATGTTTTGAGGGAATGAAAGCCTATACGACAGCAGATGGCAGCGTTGTGGTTTTCAGACCTGATTTAAATGCAAAAAGAATGTACGATACGGCACAAAGGCTTGAAATGCCACCATATCCTGAGGATAAATTTGTCGAAGCCGTATGTGAAGTGGTGAAAGCTAATTTGAAATTCGTTCCTCCGTATGGAACGGGTGCATCTTTGTATTTAAGACCATATATGTTTGGTTCTTCCCCTGTTTTGGGTGTGAAACCTGCAAATGAATATCAGTTTAGAATATTTGCATCTCCTGTTGGTCCATATTTCAAAGGAAAACCTATAACAATAAAAGTAAGTGATTTTGATAGAGCTGCACCTCGTGGAACAGGTCATGTTAAGGCAGGTTTGAATTATGCAATGAGTCTTCATGCAATTGTGACAGCTCATAATGAAGGATATGCGGAAAATCTGTATCCTGATGCTTTAACACGTACAAAAGTTGAGGAGACCGGTGGAGCTAATTTCTTCTTTGTAACGAAAGATAATAAGATTATCACCCCGAAATCAAGTACGATTTTGCCGTCAATAACAAGACGTTCTTTGATGTATGTTGCAAAAGAATATCTTGGTTTGGAAACCGAAGAACGAGAAGTATATTTGTCTGAGTTAGGAGATTTTGCAGAGTGCGGTTTATGCGGTACGGCTGCAGTAATTTCTCCTGTCGGAAAGATTGTTGATCATGGTAAAGAAATTTGTTTCCCTTCAGGCATGGAAAAAATGGGTACAATTTCTAAAAAATTGTATGATACATTGACGGGTATTCAGATGGGCAGAATAGATGCTCCTGAAGGTTGGATTAAAAAAATCGTATAGGTTCAGCGGATGAGAGTACTGTTAGCGTTTGTCGTATTGCTTTTTGTCTGTTTAAAATCTTTTGCGGATTGTTATGTTCCGGAGTTTGATAAGATGCAAACTGTGCGATGTGATTTTGAAGAACGTATTTTTGAACAAAACGGCACATTAGTGACTAAAAATAATAAGTTTCGGATATTTCATATTGATGATGAAAACAAAAAAATCTATCTTCAAAAAGAGCCTATAGATAATGTTATATATTATGAGGCAGACAGGATTGAATTTGGACTTCAATCTATGACTGATGATGCGATTATAATGTCACAGACTGTTATAAACAGAAAAAACCTTGAATATAATTCAAATTCAACGATTACCTATGACAATCCTGATTTTGGAGTTCGTTATTCTCAAGCATTAGGTATTTGCAAAATTCTTCCATAAATATAAGTTGATTTTTATTTTGCGAAAGTGTGCTAAAGTAAAACGAATATGTCATCCTGAATTTATTTCAGGATCTTTAAAACATAGCAAAGTACGCCAACAGTAAGACCCTGAAACGAGTTCAGGGTGACACATGTGTTTTAAGGTTGTAGCAATCCAACGATTGTAAGACCCTGAAACGTGCTTCGCATTAAACGGATACGCTTACGCTTTCATCCTCTGCTCGGCTTGTTCAGGGTGACAAGGGTGTTTTGAATATAATAAATCTTTACAAAATTTACGATTTTGGCAATTTTTTAACTCAAAAAAACTTTATAGATGTGTAAGGGGAATTTTGAGATATGAGAAATAATGTATTGGAAAGCATAAATTGCGATATTATAGAGGATTTGGGATTTGATGACAGAAATTCTGCGATTATTGTGGATTTTTGTGCGAAAAAGAATCCTGTGACAGGTTTGACATCTTGCGTTAAACAATTTCATGTTCAACACGGCAGAATATTGTTAGACGGTGATTTCTCGAATAGAAAAGTTTACAACTTGGCATTAAGACTTGCCAGAGCTCTTGATAATAATTCGCCGAATGATATTAAATTTTTAAAAATGCAATATGGTGCAACTCAAGAATTTTTATTGGCAAAAGACTTTTTAGACAGAAAATGCAAGCAAATATGGGATGTTTTTGATAAGGATTTTAATCCTGATAAGGTACCTTATGAAGCGATGAAAATGCTGGGTATTTCAAATAAACAGCCAATAGGCTTTTATCTTGAAAATTTTTTGACATATTTTGAAAAAGACGGCGGAACAACTACGGTTGATATTATAAATTCACTAATTCAAAATACGCATTCTGGTTATACTTTTGATGATATATATGAGTATTTTAAAGCAACTCGCAGAAAATATAAATTTAACCAAATAACAATTGCATTTTTGGCTTCAAAATTGGATTACAATCAAAAAGAATTATTGAAAGTCGGTGTTGAAAAGTCTGATTTAAGAGTTTTTTATAAAAACTTGCCGATTTTAAGAAAAATTCAAATATTGATAAAAAATCTTTTAAAGAAAATGTAACATGTATTAACATTTATCAATAAAATATGCAAAAATAATTATGTTTGGATTTTAATATTGGCATGATAATAAAACCCGGACAAAACACAGTTAAGTTTATTGAGAGAAGGGGTTTGAAATTTTTCAGCCCGTTTTGGGCTGTTGATAAGGGGCGAGAAGCGATAAAAATCCATTATGACGGTACTCCCGGCGTCAGCTCGCGCATATTAGCTTCAAATGAATACGGACGTGTTTTGGGGCAATATAATATAAAATTTTTAAAAGATGAACGAGCAATAAAAGCTTCAACTTTAGTTGTGGATGACAATGATCATGGCAGGGGTATCGGGCAGATGCTTACGCTTTCCGGTTTAATTGAACTTTTTGCGAATAAGTTGAATACTTTTAAATTGTTTTCATTGAAAGATACTATGGGATTTCATGCCAAAATGGGTTTCAAATTAGATACTGATGACGTTGATTACATCAAGTATGGACTTAAATTTATCAAAAAGAAGGATAAAATTGACCATTATGCGGCAAGGGACGCTGATTTCTTCTTATCAAGAATAACAAATCCTGAAAAATTAAAAGAAGACCCGTCACTTTTAGAACATGCTGCCTATGTTATAAGTAAATATATGACTGATATTATGCGCAGAGGGCAGGAATGGCACATGCCGCTTTATATGCAAGGCTCCAATTTTAAATTTACTGATTGGGAGATTTTGGTTGAAAAAAATTATTTGAATGAATTACTTAAAAAATATAAAATAGATTTTCATTTTTAGAAGAAGGATATTATGAAAATAGATACTTTTAAGGTGGAGGAGTGGTTTAACAAGTACGAAAAAGATGCTGTCTATGATCTTGCAGATACTTGTGTTGAACCCTTTTCAATTAACGAACTTTTAGAGTTTACCCAATGTAAGGATTGTAGTGAAATTTTTAACAGAAAACTTAATTATGGTGCAATTCACGGTAGTGAAAGATTGAAAAAAGCTATAAGTTCTTTGTATAAAAATCAAGGCAGTCAAAATATAACGATTACTCACGGAGCAATCGGTGCAAACCAGCTTGTAATGTTAACATTAATTGAACCGAAAGATAAGGTTGTTTCTATTGTTCCGACATATCAACAGCACTATTCTATCCCAAAATCTTTTGGTGCCGATGTCAGAATGTTTTTTTTGAAAGAGGAAAACAATTGGTTACCTGATTTGGATGAGTTGGAACAGGTTGTTGGAAATGATACAAAATTGATTTGTATAAACAATCCGAATAACCCTACAGGTGCTGTAATTCCTGATGAAATGATATTGAAAATCGTTGAAATTGCAAAGAAATCAAATGCGTATATATTAGCGGATGAAGTTTACAGAGGTTTAAACCATAGCGGAAATCCTTTTTCAATATCCTTTGCAGATGCTTATAGCAGAGGAATTTCAACAGGAAGTATGTCGAAAGTCTTTTCGCTTGCAGGGTTGCGCTTGGGTTGGATTGTTGCAAATGATGATATAATTGATAATATCAATCATCAACGAGAATATAACACAATTAGTGTTGGGATTTTGGATGATTATTTTGCTTCGATTGCTATTGAAAATAAAGAAAAAATCATTTCAAGAGCTTTGGAAAAAATAAATATAGGAAAGCGGATTTTACTGGATTGGGCAAATTCAGAACCCTATGTGCATTTAATTTCACCTCAAGGAGGAACTACTGCTTTTGTAAGGTTTGAGTCTTCTTTATCGTCTATGGATTTATGTAAAAAACTTCAACAACAAACGGGTGTAATGTTGTTACCCGGAGAAACTTTAGAGCTTGATAAATACGTTCGAATAGGTTATGGGAATAATTTTGAAAAACTTGAAAAAGCACTTAAAATATTTTCGGCGTTTTTACATCAATAAGAAATTTTAATTAATTGATAGCATTTTCCTTTGTGTTATACTAAAAATCAAGGAATTATGGAGAGAAAAAATGAAAGAAAGTTATTTTCCGCAAGAAATAGAAAAAAAATGGCAGCAAATATGGGAAGAAACAAAGGCTTTTAAAACTTTTGATAACTCAGATAAGCCTAAGTATTACGCATTATCAATGTTTCCTTATCCCTCAGGCAAGCTGCACATGGGACATGTAAGAAATTATACGATTACGGATGTAATTGCAAGATTTAAAAAAGCAAATGGTTTTAATGTTTTACATCCGATAGGTTGGGACAGTTTCGGTTTGCCTGCTGAAAATGCCGCAATGAAGCACAATGCTGACCCTGAAACCTGGACTGATGAAAATATTAAATATATGACAAAACAGTTGAAAATGCTTGGCTTGTCTTATGATTGGGATAGGGAAGTAACTACTTGCAAACCTGATTATTATAAATGGACACAATGGCTGTTCTTGCAATTGTACAAAAAAGGACTTGTATATAAAAAAGAGGCAGCCGTTAACTGGTGTAACGAATGCGGAACGGTTCTTGCCAATGAACAGGTAATTGATGGCAAATGCTGGCGATGTGACAGTATTGTTGAGAAAAAATATCTGTCTCAATGGTTTATAAAAATTACCGAGTATGCAGATGTTTTGTTGGAAGATTTGGATAAGCTTCCTGGTTGGGGCGACAATGTTAAAACAATGCAAGCAAATTGGATTGGCAAATCAAAAGGTGCAATCTTTAAATTCCCTGTTGTTGATGCTCCAAACGGTGAAGAAATGTATGTTCCGGTTTACACAACAAGACCTGATACAGTCTTTGGTATTACATATCTTGTTGTTGCACCTGAATACAAAGATATTGAAAAACTTACGACATCCGAAAACAAAGATGCTGTTGAGGCATACCGAGCAAATGCCCGTAAGATGACTGAAATAGAAAGACTTTCAACCGAACGTGTAAAAACAGGTGTGCCATTGGGTACTCATTGTAAAAATCCTTTCAATGGCGAGATATTCCCGCTTTGGACTGCGGATTATGCTTTAGTTGAATATGGAACAGGTGCTGTAATGGCCGTTCCAACACACGATACAAGGGATTTTGATTTTGCAAAAAAATACAATTTGCCGATGAAAGTGGTTATCCAAAATTCGGAAAATCCTAGTGACTGCAAGGAAGAAGCATATACCGAACCCGGAGTTCTTGTTAATTCCGGAGAATTTAACGGTATGAAAAACAATGAGGCTAAAAAAGCAATCACAAAATGGGCGGTAGATAAAGGTTTTGGCGAATTTAAAACTCAATACAGATTACGTGATTGGTTGATTTCCCGTCAGCGTTATTGGGGTGCTCCAATTCCTGTTGTATACTGCGACAAATGTGGTATTCAGCCTGTGCCTGAAAATCAATTACCGGTTATGCTTCCAAAAGATGTAGATTTTTCTGTTGCAGGAAAATCTCCTATAACAACATCAAAAACATTTAAAGATACTGTATGTCCTGTTTGTGGCGGACATGCTGTCCGTGAAACTGATACAATGGATACATTTATGTGTTCAAGCTGGTATTTCCTTCGTTATGCGGATGCAAAAAATTCTGAAAAATGTTTTGACAGAGATATCGTTAACCATTGGTTACCGGTCGACCAATATGTTGGAGGTATTGAACATGCAATTCTTCACTTATTGTATTCAAGATTTTTCACAAAAGCTTTGCGTGATTGCGGCTTGTTAGATTTTGATGAACCGTTTAAAAACCTTTTAACCCAAGGTATGGTTTTGAAAGACGGTTCAAAAATGTCAAAATCAAAAGGTAATACGGTTGACCCTGATGAAATATTTGAGAATTATGGTGCAGATACCGCAAGATTATTCATCTTGTCAGATTCACCTCCGGCAAGAGATTTTGACTGGTCTGATGCCGGTGTTGAAGGTTGTTACAAATTCCTAAACAGAGTTTGGAGATTGATTTCAACAAATTCTCAAAATATCAAACTTGATTACAAATTGAATTTCCCGCTTGAAAAATCAAATGATGATTTGGTGAGAACTGTTCATATTGCAATCAAAGGAATTACAAACGATATTTCTAATGATTTCCAATTTAATACTGTTATTTCAAAATACAGAGAGTTGACTAATGCAATTTATGATTGGCAAGCAAAGAAATCTCAATTAACAGATGAAGATAAGCAGGTTTTGAGTTTTGCGATAATTTCGTTAATGAAACTTATGTCACCTGTTGCTGTTCATTTGACGGAAGAAGCTTGGCATGAGTTAGGCGGTAAAGGTTCAATTCACGAGCAAGAATGGTGTAAGTGGGACGAAAATCTTGCCAAATCAAGTTCTATAACTCTTGTTGTTCAGGTAAACGGCAAAGTTAAAGATAAAATAGAAGTTGAAGTCGGATTAACTCAAGATGAAATGAAACAAGTTGCTCTGGATAGTCCGAAGATTAAAGCTAATATTGACGGAAAAACGGTTGTAAAAACAATTGTTGTTCCTGGTAAATTAGTTAATATCGTTGTTAAATAAGTGAAAGAACCCTGTTAATCAGGGTTCTTCTTTTTTAATTTTATTTTTATATGAGTAAATATTTTTGATAATCTACTCTTTGGTTTTTTGTTTTGTAATTCGGGAACGAAATACATATCCATTTCTTTAAAATCATAATGGGTAGCATCTTTATGTTTTTTGATAAATTTGTCGAGTTTTTTGTCAATCTTTTTATTTCCGCTGGTCATCCCGTATTTTCTATAGAATACATGCGGAACTCTGTTTGGCATCCAGCCATTAGTTGCGGTTAAGTGAAAATTTCCCTTACATCCGAGTTTTTTACTCAGTGATTGGGCAAAATTTAGCATTGCCGTTCCAAACCCTTGATTTTCAGGTGATGAAAAAAGGCTATATATACATAAAGAAGGTATTTTTTGTTTGTCAATTGTAATTGACGACGGACTACAAATCATTTTTGCGTAATCTTGACAATTCGGTTTGGTGGAAAACATTATAAAACTTCTATATGGTGAACCCTCATATAAAGTTCCTGAATCGAAAATGAGTTTGTCGGGAAGTTTTTTTGTTCTGTCGTAGTATCTTGGGGCTAATCT
>CAMGGL010000083.1 GCA_946055575.1 uncultured Candidatus Melainabacteria bacterium | reverse complement strand
TTAAGAAGAAAAATACTTTATATAAGTATACAGGGGAATATTATTTATTTTGGAGGATTTAATATGGGTATCTTTTCGGAAATCGCAAAATTAGCTCGTAAAGGATTTAAAAAAACAGCTGCATTAGAGGAAGTTGGAATTCAAATAGAACAAAAAGTTAATAACGTTCAAGAAGTAGTACAAGTACATCCCATAAGAAGTCAATCGTATTATGACGATTTTGCGAAATCTTTAGATGAAGGTATCAGTTGTTATAATCCAAGAACAGGTAACACAACTCTTTGTAAAGGTAATAAACTAGTTGTTAGACAAGGAAATGCTAGCTTAGAAAGCACATTTACTCCTTGGGGTAGTATAAGCGGATATGCAGAAACTTCAAGTCCAACATATCTGGCAGAAGTAAACTTTTTGGATAACGGCAAAGCATTAATTCGAAAACGAACTGTTAACAGAAATGGCATATATGATTCTCGCTACCCATATTCAAGTCCATTTCTAAATTCTCATAATTCTGTAAGTATTTAATAAAAAAATACAAATAAACGGATGGCTCAACCCATCCGTTTATTTATAAAAAAACTTCCTTAACCATTCAAGATTTGAACTGGGGTAAATAATGTATACGAAGCAAGGGTGCAATTTTTTGTTCTTACTCTTGCATTATGACAAAATTTAATCAATTAATGACAAAATACTAATTTGATATTAAGTCTAAAACAGCATTAATGAATGTTAGCGGATGAATAGGACACCCGGGAATATATAAATCTATCGGGTATTTCCCCAGAAATTCTCTGTTTAATTCTGTTGAATTTTGGAATACGCCACCTGAAATTGCACAAGCCCCTGCAAGTATTACAATTTTTGGTTCCGGTACAGATTTATAGCAATCTTCAAGAGCGTAAGCCATATTTTTTGTAATTGGACCTGTTATAACAATTCCATCAGCGTGTCTTGGAGAAGCTACAAAATCTATTCCGAATCTTCCCATATCAAAATTACAGTTAGAACAAGCGTTTAACTCCATCTCACAACCATTACAACCACCGGCAGATACCTGTCTTAATTTTAAAGAATGAGAAAAAATCTTAACTATCTCTTTTCTTGATTCTATGGCAAATTTTTCATAATCTTCTGCGGCCATATTTTCAGAAATAATAAGTTTTTCCCTTGATGTTGAACCTAATTTATAACAATTAGAAAATTGTATTGCTTCGCATTTGCAATTCCCGCAAAGAGTACATTTGCCCAAATCGATTCTGTTAGGGTTTGAAATTAATGCACCTGTCGGGCAGCAGGAACAATCTACATCACCGCTTTTTATAACGGGAAAACCTCTGAAATGTTCTCTCATGGGTGCATTTTTGATGTCTTTAATATATTGTTTTCCTTGAAAATATTTTAATTTAATTGTATCTAACATTTTTTATCCTTTGAATTATTAAATTTATAAGTCATTTCCGCAATATGATAAATTAAAACTCTTGTTACATAGCGGAAAATCAGATATACCGTTATTTCTTACTGCCATAGCAAGCATATACCAGTTATTGAAAGACGGATCTTTAATCTTGTATCGAATCAATTCACCACTTACACCTGTAATTGCAGTATGTACGACTTCACCTCTCCAGCCTTCTGTTATTGATATAGCAAAAGAATTTGGAGTTAAATCATTATTGGTTTGAACTTTTATTCCATCATTATTTTCTTTTAATTTTTCCAATAAATCATTAATAAACTCTGCTGATTGCTTTACTTCTCTGTATCTTAGGTTAAATCTTGAATAAACATCACCGTTTTCTTTAATTTCTTTTTCCAAAGGACATTTTTTATACCATTTGTCCTTAAAATCAAATCTTGAATCAAGATTTACTCCGCTTGAGCGGGCAGCCATTCCGACTGCGCCAAGCTGCAATGCTGTTTCCATACTTACTACACCTGTTTTTTCCATTCTTGAAATACAAGAAGGCTTTTTTAGCATAACTTTTGCAGTGCGATCAACGATTTTGATAACGTCATCAAGAACAGATTTTATTTTATCTGATAATTCAGGTGTAATGTCAAAATTAACACCGCCGACATCTATCAAACCTCTACCAAAACGGCTTCCGCATATTTCCAACATTGTATTTATGACAAGCGTTCTTGTAGTTCCAAAAACTGATGCACCCATTAAATATGCCATATCACCGGCGATAGCTCCCATATCGCCTATATGAATTGCTATTCTTTCCATCTCAAGAGCAATTCTTCTTATAATTTCTGCTCTTTGGGAAATTTTTATATCAGACAAGGCTTCCATAACTTGAGAATATGCCATATTATAACCTATTACGGTATCTCCGCAAATAGATTCTGCAAGTCTGTTATTCGGATTAAGCATAAGTGCTTCGGCACCTCTGTGTTGATAACCAAGCATTATTTCCAAATCATAAACCTTTTCACCCTGACACATAAATCTAAAATGCCCCGGTTCAATTACTCCGGCATGAATAGGACCAACTGCTACTTCGTGAACATCTTCGCCTTGCATTGCAAAGAAAGGATATTCGTCTTGATTTTTTCTTAAAGGCTTTAACCAAGGGTGATTTTTAGGTTCAATTCCAAATTCTTCATAAAATTCTCTTTCAAAATTATGAAACTGAGGGAAATCTTTGGTTAAAGAGTCATAAGATTTAATGTCAGGGGCAAAAAGCATAGAAGACACATAAATCATACCCTCTTTATCATCTGCTAAAGTTATATATAAACGGATATTTTCAAACTCTTGTTTGCCAAAAAATCCTATCGGGCGAAGTTTCATATTCCTTACATCTTCTCTCAATTCATCAATCGTAATTGCAGGGATTGAAAGAGCATCGATTTTTGTATTATTTTTTAGTTTAATCCAATTCATTATTTTTTCCTTTAAAAACCTTTAACAGCATTTGCTATAATTTCGTAATACGGTAAATATATGCCCATTACAAAAGCTATTATTAATAAAACAATTTGCGGAGCATACATTGTCCAAGATAGTTTGACCTTTTCTTGATTTTTACCGCTATTAACAGACATTGTAAAGACGGCTTTGGAAAGCCCGTATATAACAATTGTGAGCAGTAGCAAGAAACCAGTGCACATCCAATAATGCCCCTCTTGAAGCATTGTCTTTACAATTAAATATTCACTTATAAAAAGAATTGATGGTGGAAAAGCTACAATTCCCAAACAAGATAAAATCCAAAGCCAGCCCGTTTTATTATCTTTTTCTAATAATCCTGTTACGGATTTTATTTTTTTTGTTTCAAATATTTTTAAAATATTTCCTGATGTCATAAAAAATGATGCTTTAATAAAAGAATGTCCTATCATGTGAATAGTTGCGGCGAACATTCCTGCTCCGCCAAGAGCTGCTCCAATAGCTAAAATTCCCATATTTTCAATGGAAGAATATGCAAGCATTCTTTTGTAATTATTTATATGGTACACAAAAACTGCAGCTACAAATAGTGATAAAAATCCCATTGTAAATAATATTATTCTGGCATAATTATCGCAACCGGCAATTATTATAACCTTAAAGACTTTTAAAATCATTAGAAAAGCCGAATTGAGAAGTGTTGCTGATAGTAATGCCGAAATAGGTGATGGCGATTGTGCATGGGCATCAGGCAGCCAAAAATGAACGGGAGCTAAACCCATTTTTGTTCCTATTCCGAATAAAATAAATACAAAAGATAATTTTAACCAAAATATATCAAAATTTTGAGCATTTGAGTACAAGTCATTATAGAAAAGTGAATTCAAATTTCCTGTTGCTATTGTGAGTAAAATAATTCCCACAAAAGCTAATGCAATACCGATAGAACAAATGAATACATATTTCCAAGCTGCTTCAATAGAGTGTTTTGTTTTGTGAAAATAAATTAAATATGCGCTTGCTAAAGTTGTAGCTTCTATAAATATCCAAGTTATGCCGAGATTTGAACTTAATATTGCACCCGTCATTGATAATACAAATAATAAAACCGCGTAAGAATAATGCCTTAATTTTCTTGTTAATGACTTATCGTCTTTCATATATCCGTTGTTATAAATTGCTACAGCTAAATATACAATTGAAAGAACAATTAAAAATATCTTATTCAATTCATCTGCCGCAAACAAATTTTGCTTAATATCGAATGGGTTATATTCTATACATAAACATATTGAGCAAATTATATGAATAAACGCATACAAATTAATCATTAAGTTATTTAATGCTCTATTCTTAATTAAAAATAATATTAAACATGCTATTATCGGGAATATTAAAATCAAACTAATCATTATTCATAATCCTTTAAATCAGACAACTGTGAAACTTCTAAATCTTCAAATTCGGTATTAATTTCTTTAACAAGCAATCCCAAAATAAATACCGCAATAAATATATCTAATAAAACGCCTAAATTAACAATTATAGGCATCTCTTTTGCTGCTGCCAATGATAACAGAAATATACCGTTTCCCATTGTGATAAAACTTATTACATTTGATAAAACTGTATGCTTAATCGTAATCAGCCATAAACTCGTAATAATAATTGATACGGATACTCCAAAATACAGCGGTGATATCATTTTTAATGCCGGAGCTTGTATATTTGCAACCATAAATCCACTAAAAAGAATTACACTTGATATAACAAGTGCATAAAAATGAGGAATATTGGCATCAGAATCTCTGTGTACGTGCGTTTTATTTAAAACTTTATTCAAAAATAATGGTATTAAAAAAGATTTTACTCCTAACGTTTCAAGAATAATAAATGCTATTCCAAAAATATGAACCCAATTGCTTTTTATATCCTGTAAAATTTGCGCATTAAACCAACTTTCATGGGTTAATCCAAATATACAAATAAAAAACAAAAGCCATCCTTGAAGTGAAAGCATATTAATATGCGCTTTCAACCTTGATGTTGACGCTATATAAAGCATTGATAAACCTAAAAGTATTATAAAAATGTTTTCCATAATTAATTTCCGTATATCCTATATGTTACTAAAGTTAAAATTATTAGTGCCGTAATTGACATTATAAAAATAAATTCAAAAACGTGTGTCATTCTGAATCTTGCAATAGATGATTCAATTGTTCCGATAATTATTGACAGCAAACATATTATTGCTAAAAATGCTGTTATTGCTAACCAAACAGGAAGCCCCGCAGGAATTATTAAGGCTGCAATTAAAGCTTCAAATAAAAACATTTTAATTCCTGCCCCCCAAGTGATTAATCCCAAATCTACACCTGAATTATCAAGAATCATAACTTCATGTATCATTGTAAGCTCCAAATGGGTAGTCGGATCATCAACAGGAACTCTGCAGCCTTCGATTAAAAGCATTATAAACAAAGTTATAACGGCTAATGCAATTATTAAATATCCGTAAATCCCTGCATTTTCTAATATCATCTTAAAATTGGCAAAAGAGTTATTATTTGTGAGTGCAACAACAGAACCCATAAAAATAAAAAATGCGGGCTCAACAATTGTTGAAAAACAAGCTTCTCTTGAAGCTCCCATTCCTTCAAAACTGCTTCCGGTATCCATAGCGCCGATTAAAGAAAAGAATTTTCCAAATCCCAAGATATAAGAAAATATTATAAATCCGAACGGAATATTCATTATTGCTTTCCCGTTAATCATAGGAACAAGAAGTCCGGCAAACAGTATAGCTGAAAAACCAATTACAGGCGCCGTTTTAAACACCCATGATGTCGTTTCTGAATATACTGCTTCCTTTTTTAGCAATCTCAAAACGTCATATAAAGGCTGAAAAAGTCTTACACCCTTTCTTCCACCCCAAAAAGCTTTTGTTTTCTTTATTATGCCTATCATTATAAAAGGCATAAATATTAATATTAAAATGTCTAAAATTTTTATCATTTTCTTATCCTATAAAAATTAATCCTATTATTGAAAGTATTAAAAATATCAGCCCAAACAAAATGTATTGCTGCATATTTCCGTTTTGTATTCTCTCAAATTTTGATAATAATTTTTCATCAAACTTTATTAACGGCTTAACAATATATGCTTCTTCCAAATCTTCGATTTTAATCTCATAATAAGCCTCTTTCGGGAATAATTCTTTAGGCTTTTTGATGTGTACAATTCTTTTGAACATAGGTTTTAAAGTTGATACAAACAAATCCGCATAACTGGATGCTGTATATTGCATTCTTTCATTCCCTCTGTTATATCCGCATCCCCAAGTATTATGGATTCTGCTTTTTCTGTTAATAATTAGTCTGAAACCAGTAACCAATAAAACTATTATAAGGAATACAAAAAATATAAGACTTAGCATTCCAAGTAAATTAATCATTGACGGAATAAACGATAAAACCGTATCATTTTTAGTTACTTCTAAAATTGGATTTATAACTGGTATTATTGCATACTGAGGGAAAAATCCTATTAATCCCGCTAAAACCGCCAAAATAAATATTGGAATTAACATAACTTTTTCTACATCAAAGGATACGTTTGCAGCCTGCTCACTTCGAGAATTTCCCAAAAGCATTACACCGGTAACTTTTGTGAAACAAAGTATTGCCATTGTTCCGATAAGAGCCAATGACGCAAGTGATATTATCAGAGTCATAAAAGCTGTAATATTATTTGCATTAACTAAACCTAAAACAATTCCGCCATATATTAAAATTTCGCTTATAAACCCGTTGAAAGGCGGCAGACCGCATATTGCAACAGAACCGATTATAAATAAAAGTGATGTATATGGCATTTTTTTTATTAATCCGCCTAAAAGTTCAACATCTTTTGTATGTGTCTGTTTGTATATATTACCTGCACAAAAAAACAACAATGGTTTAAATATTGCGTGGTTAAGTATATGTAAAATTCCTCCGCCAAAACCTAATAATGCAACAATCGGATTGTTGTACACCATGCCTAATAATCCGATACCGATGCCTATTCCTATTATCCCGATATTTTCAAGACTATGGTATGCAAGCAGACGTTTTATATTGTGTTGGGTGATAGCATATAAAACACCCCAAAGCGCTGATATAACAGAAATACAGATAACCAAATATGCTACAAATTTTGAGGGTGCGCCTATAAGCCATATTGTTCTTAAAATTCCGTAAATTCCTGTTTTAATCATAACTCCGGACATAATCCCTGAAACATGGCTCGGTGCAGCCGGATGAGCATCAGGAAGCCAATTGTGAAACGGGAGAAAACCTGCTTTTGTGCCAAAACCGATAAAAGCAAGCAAAAATACGATATTTGCAAGTTTTGTGTTCTGACTTAAAACAGATATAAAATCTGAAAAATTTAAGCTGTTTGAATTTATATTCAAGACAACAAAAGCTGAAAGTATAAAAATCATTGAAATATGCATATAAACAAGGTATTTTATTCCGGCATTAAGCACTTCTTTTTTGTGTCCCTCAAATATTACAAGGAAAAACGAAGAAAGCGACATAATTTCCCATAAAACAATAAAAAATATGGAATTTTGGACTGTTACGACTCCAATCATAGACGCAATTAAAAGCATTAAAAAGAATGTGTGAGGAGATAAATTCATTCCCTTATTAAGATACGGTTTAATATATCCGCAAGCATAAATTGTTCCTAAAAAACTTAAAACGGAAATAACCAAAACAAAAAATGCTGATAACGGGTCAATAATAAAATTTACAATTCCAAAATTTGGCGATAAATTTAATTGAACACCAAATGAGGAACCTGTTAACAAACAATCAATGGAAAGTAACGACAGTAAAAAAGCAGAAAAACCTGTAAAAACAGAACAAAGTTGCATTTTATAATTCTCTTTTACAAAAATTGAAATAATTCCACCCAATACTAACAGACTTAATGCTATAAAAAATAATTCCATAAATATTTATATTCCGTATTTTATAATGTTATCAAACATATTAATCATACGAAAAACAAAATTATTTTACAAACAAAAAGATCAAAATTTTAATGTGATGTATTTTTAGGGGTAAAGGGATAAATTTTTTCAACTTTTGACAAATTCAATCTATTTAAACTTTGTTTTCTTGATTAGGCTGTTCATTATGTTTATCAATTAATTGACAGGCTTTTGTATAGAAATCAATCTCTAATTTTGTTTTTGTATCCATTTGTTGATCTATATTTGACAGTCCATTTGGATAATAGGTGTCTATGATATCAATATAGCCGATATCTTTATTAAGTCCTAAGCATACAGCCATAGTACTAATTAATTCAGCGTATTTTGATTTTTGTTCCAAATATGTCGCATTTGTTTTTAGCATTTCTCTAAGTTCTTTCCAACACTTTCTAACTTTTTTATCATTGATAAATACAATATCAATTAGATTAAGGTGTTGAACAACATTATAATTAACCAAATTATCACGATTTGCATATAAAAATTTAAATGTTTCGTATTTTGTATTCCACTTTGATTTATATTCTTCAACTATAGGCAATATAGATAAAGTGAAAAGTGGAGAAAATATCAATGCTATTAAATCCAATTTTAAATTTGCAAATTTATATAATAATACTGCCGTTAAAAT
>CAMGGL010000082.1 GCA_946055575.1 uncultured Candidatus Melainabacteria bacterium | reverse complement strand
AAAGCAAAAAGAGGTTAGTACAAATAATCCAAAGTGATATTTATATTAAATAAAGGATAAAAAAATGGAAGCAAAAGCAAAACAAACAGACAT
This sequence comes from uncultured Candidatus Melainabacteria bacterium, assembly GCA_946055575.1. Classification (GTDB taxonomy): domain Bacteria; phylum Cyanobacteriota; class Vampirovibrionia; order Gastranaerophilales; family Gastranaerophilaceae; genus Zag111. The sequence goes on along the minus strand of CAMGGL010000082.1, from coordinate 8,624 downwards.
AAAAATGACAGCCAGAAAACTTCGTAGAGTAATCAACGAAGTAAGAGGTAAAGCTGTTATTGAAGCTCAAGATATGTTACGTTTTATGCCTTATTTTGCAGCAAGAGTTGTAGAAAAGAACTTGAAAGCTGCAGTTGCAAACGCTCGTGAGCAATATGGCGTAGCTCCGGAATCATTGAAGATTTCACAAATCTTTGCTGACGAAAGTGTTACATATAAACGTGCAAGAACAAGAGCGCAAGGTCGTATGTATTCAAGAATGAAACGTACATCACACCTTACATTGGTAGTTAGTGACAGCGCAAGCAAATAATCGCTAACATATAGTTACAATAATAAGTAGTAAAAATAAAGGTAATTAAAATGGGACAAAAAACACATCCAACCGGATTTAGAGTAGGCATCATCCAACCTTGGGCAAGCACATGGTTTGCTAAAGTTAAGGATTACGCAACATTTGTTGCTGAAGATGCTAAAATCAGAAAATTCGTAAAGAAAAAATTATATGCAGCTGGTGTTTCAAGAATCTTGATTGCCAGAAAAGCACAAAATACAACAATCACAGTTGTAACAGCTAAACCGGGTATCGTTGTTGGTCGTGGCGGACAAGGTATTGATGAACTTCGTCAAGATGTAACAAAATATATCGGAAAACCTGTTATAATCAATGTTGTTGAAGTTGCAAGAATTGATGCTGATGCTCAATTAGTTGCAGAAAATATTGCACAACAGCTTGAAAAACGTATCGCGTTTAGACGTGCTATGAAACAAGCAATGCAAAGAACCATGAGATCAGGTGTTCAAGGTATCAAAGTTATGGTATCAGGACGTTTGGGTGGTGCAGAAATCGCTCGTTCTGAATGGGCTAAAGAAGGAAGAATTCCTCTACAAACTCTAAGAGCAGATGTAGATTACGGTTTCACCGAAGCTGATACAATCATGGGTAAAATTGGTGTTAAGGTATGGATTTTCAAAGGCAACTTGATGCCTGGCGAAATGGCAGACCAAAACATTAAAGTTAAGAGCGGTAAAGACGGTGCCGATAAAGGTGGAAGACGTCCAAGACGCTCAAGAAACGTAGAAACAGCTGAAAGCTAATAAGGTATAAAATAATAGGAGCAAAATATAATGTTACAGCCTAAAAAGACTAAATACCGCAAAATGATGAAAGGCAGAATGAAAGGTACTGAAACCAGAGGTACAAAACTTGAATTCGGTCAATACGCTCTGCAAGCCGTAGAGCCTGGTTGGATTACCAGCCGACAAATCGAGGCTGCACGTCGTGCAATGACTCGTGAAATCAAACGTGGCGGTAACGTTTGGATAAAAATATTCCCGGATAAACCGATTACTGCAAAACCTGCAGAAACTCGTATGGGTTCAGGTAAAGGTAATGTGGAATACTGGGTTGCAGTTGTAAAACCAAACAGATTATTGTTTGAACTTGACTATTTTGACAGAAGTGTTGCAGTACACGCTTTGGAATTGGCTGCACAAAAACTTCCTATCAAAGTTAAAATAGTTGAACAACCAAGAGAACAAGCATAGAAAATAATCTGCGCCTTATCGGGAAGCACGTCTTCCGGTCGGCATAGGGTGTAGAACAAGATAAAGGAAAAATAAAATGAAATTAAGTGAAATGCGTGAAAAAACAGTAGATGAGTTACAAAATGCTATTGTTGATTGGAAAAAACAATTGCTGGAATCAAGATTGCAATTGTCCTCTCATAAATTGGAAAATACATCAAGTATTTCCAAAACAAAAAGACTTATCGCTCAAGCAAAAACAATAATAACAGAAAAAGCGGCTGCAAGCAGCCAGGCGGAGGTATAAGATGCCTAAGAAAGAAAAACAAGGTGTAGTAGTAAGTAATAAAATGGATAAAACAGTAGTTGTAAAAGTTGCTGACTATGAACCACATCCAAAATACAAAAAAATTATCGAATCAAACAAGCACTACAAAGCACACGATGCTGAAAATGCTTGCAACGAAGGCGATATCGTAAGAATTGTTGAATCAAGACCAATTTCTTCTGATAAACGTTGGACCGTTGCAGAAATTGTTGAAAAAGCAAGATAATTGATTTTGTATAATATTAAAATGCAGCATTACCAAAGAGTAATGAGAGGCAAAAGTAGTAGATAATACTAAAAGGAAAGAAAAATGATACAACAAGAAACAAGACTAGAAGTAGCAGATAACACAGGTGCAAAACAGTTGTTATGTATCCGTGTTATGGGCAGCTCAAATAAGAAATTTGCAGCAGTAGGTGACGAGATTGTGGCTTCTGTAAAAGACGCAACTCCAAATATGGCTGTAAAAAAAGGTGAAGTTGTACGTGCAGTTATTGTAAGAACTAAAGCAGACATCAAACGTAATGACGGTTCTGTTATCAGATTTGATGAAAACGCTGCAGTTATTATCAATAAAGACGGCAACCCTAGAGGAACTCGTGTTTTCGGACCTGTAGCTCGTGAGTTAAGAGATAAAGGTTACATGAAGATAGTTTCTCTTGCACCGGAAGTAATTTAGAAATAAATTATCCTGAATTTGTTTCAGGATCCCCGCCTAAGGGGTAAAACCATGTAATAGACCAATCATGGTCAGTCCATGTAAGGAAAACCAGGAGAAAAAAATGACTAACAAAGATAAGAAAGATTTACATGTAAAAACAGGCGACAGAGTCGTAGTTATTGCAGGTAAAGACAAAGGAAAAATCGGTAACGTAAAAAAAGTTGACCGTACAACAGGCAGAGTTGTGGTAGAAGGTGCCAACATGATTACAAAAGCACAAAAACCTCAACCGGCAGCAGGAATTCAAGGCGGACTTATCAAAATGGAAGCTCCGATTGATTCTTCAAATGTTATGATTGTATGTCCGGCTTGCGAAAAATCTTCAAGACCGGCAACTAAAGTTATCGACGGTAAAAAAGTACGCGTTTGTAAAAAATGCGGTGAACAGCTAGATGCTTAATGTGTAAAAATACTTACGACATTAATACCAATAGTAAAGGAATAGAAAAATGACAGTAACAAAAAATTTAAAAGCAAAATATCAAGAAGATGTAATTCCGGCTATGAAAGAAAAGTTCGGATACACCAATGATCACCAAGTTCCAAAACTTGTAAAAATTGTTTTGAATATGGGTGTAGGTGAAGCATCTCACAACTCTAAAATTGCAGAGGCAATTGAAGCTCAGTTAACAAAGATTGCAGGACAAAAAGCAGTTGTAACAAAGGCTAAAAAATCAATCGCTTCATACAAATTAAGAGAAGGAATGCCGGTTGGAGCAATGGCAACATTGCGTGGCGAAAGAATGTATGATTTCTTACAAAAACTTATTTGTGTAGTTCTTCCGAGAATTCGTGACTTCAGAGGTATCAGCGCAAAGAGTTTTGACGGTCGTGGAAACTATACATTGGGCTTGAAAGAACAAGCTTTGTTCCCTGAAATCACTTACGAAGAAGTTGATTTAGTTAAGGGTATGAACGTTTCAGTTATCACAACTGCTGAAACAGATGATGAGGCAAGAGAATTGTTAAGACTTCTCGGTATGCCTTTCAAAGGTAGTAATAAATAAGTACAAGATAGGAGAAATTCATGGCTAAGAAAGCGATGATTAACAAAGAACTTAGACGCGAAAAACTTGCTGCTGCCGGCAAATACCCAACAGTAAGACTTCACAACAGATGTTCTATCTGCGGTAGACCTCACGGTTTCCATAGAGATTTCGGGTTGTGCAGAATTTGTCTGAGAAAAATGGCTCATCAAGGTTTATTGCCTGGTGTTACAAAAGCAAGCTGGTAGTTTGCAGCCATATAGGTTAATATTATTAAAGAGCGGTTTTGTACCGCTCTTTTTAAGTTTTTGAGTTTAAAAAATCCTATTTCAAACTTGTATAAATTTAACTGTTATTAGAAATTCGGACCTTCATATTCATAGTGGAATGAATTAGTCTTAGGATCATATTGAACAGGACGCTTAGGAAGTGATTTGTGGCTTTTTTCATTTACTAAGCTCCAATCAAGTGTTGGCATGTAGTCATTACGTTCAGACCATCTTGTTTGTATATTAAGCCAGTCTTCTTGGTTTTTCGAATAGACTCTACCATAATAATTCCTCATATCCGGTCCCCATATTCTCATGTAAAAATGGTCATCTGTCCAATATCTTTTTAAGGTACATCTATATGTCCAGTTCATATAATCGTATACGCCAAAGTCTTTCATTTCAACAAAAGTACAATCCAGATCAACTTTTATGTATGAGCAATATGGAACACTTTTTTTTATCTCCTCAAATTCACAACAATATTTGTTTTGCAAATATCTAAAATTTTCTGGGTCTATTGTTTTACAACAAGCCACACCTTTTGGGTCAAGTACGCATGGGTCAGGTGGTGTACAAGGAGGTAAATCTCCACAGTCACAAGTTTTACCTTCACATGGATCGCAAGGAGGTAAATCTCCACAGTCGCAGGTTTTACCTTCACAAGCATCCTTTATTTCCACCAAAAATTGTGTATCATTTATCTTGCCTGTAGCTTTTGATAGTTCAGTACGTGTTTTATAATCAAAACCGAATATATCTAAATCTTTACCTAAAACATTCGGACCTTTTGGACCATTTAAATCAATTATGCCGGAAACTCCTGAGTTAACAATTTGTGGAACTATACAAATTGAAGAACCGTTTTTTAAAATAGCGCAAGAACCTTTGTAATCAGGTTTATAGATGATTTTATCACCGCCTTTATATTCATAATAAGTTTTTGCAAAACAATCACCATTGTTATCTCCGCAGAGTTTTGAAACTCGCATGTATTTTTTCAAGAACTTTTCAGAAGAATCAGCATAGCTTTGAGGTTCAGCATCAACGTACATCATCGTTTCAAAAAATGAGCCTTTATTTTCTGTTGTTGCAAGTCCGTCAATTGTATTTTTGATAGTTTGTGTTTCTCGGGTATATTTTTGAGAAAATCCCTTATCTTGATAGTGGGTTATCAAAGTTGGCAGTACAAGTGCTGCGATTATCCCGACGATTACTACGGCTAACAGAACTTCCGTTAAGGTAAATCCTTTATATTTTTTCATCTTTCTCTCCTGCTTTTATACATTATAAGATTACAAATATTTTTGTTGTTTGTCAATATATAATACTCCATTAAGATACTTAAATATTGTTATAAATCCTAATATAAGTAGGCATAATAATATAATGGACGAAACGGAAATTTTAAAGAAAATAGCCTTTAATATAAAGGTTGAGCGTATGCGTATTGGGTTAACTCAGTTTCAGTTGGCTGAGATGATAGATGTACATGAAAAATATATAGGCAGAGTTGAATCCGGCAGACAAAACATGACGCTCAAAACCTTAATAAAGTTGTCTAAGGCTTTGAATGTGGATTTGGTGAAGTTGTTGGAAATCAAGTAATGTTAGTCGCGGTGACCTGTTTTTAGTTGGTGATCAATATCTGCTGTTCTTTGATTGGCTCTAAGTTTGCCGACAACAAGATGATAACCGAGAACTGCAAATCCCGCAATTCCTGCAACAACTTTACCTGCTTTTGGTATATGTTTAAGCGGTTGTTTAATGATTTCCATAAATTTAGGACCTTCTTTGGCAAATGTTTTTGGTAATGCACTAATTAACCAAGAACCGCTCAAGAACGCTATAGCTGCCATTGTTCCCTCAAATAAACCTTTAAATGTCGCTTGCATCATTTGGTTTGTGGATGCGAAAAATTTCCAAAAATTTGCAATTCTGTCTTTAAATGTTTTAGGGTTACTTTTTTTATCAAAAAGTTTTTTTGCATCTTCATCTTGGACTGCGATAATTTCAGGTTTAATTTCCGAGCCGAATTTTGTAACTGTTCCGTCTGCGGAGATTAAATAAGCAATGCTGTTTTCGTCCTTTTTGTTTCTTATTGTAAGGGTATTACTTTCTTTTTTATATTCTTTAGACCATTTTTTATCTTTAAAAGTTGATTTAAAATCAGCTATTTCTTTAGCGAAGTCATCTTTTTTAACGGGTTGTTCTGCCGGTTTTTGTACAATTGGATTGCCGACACCGTTTTCAATTGCCTGTTGAATTAAATTTGCTCTAAAGCTAACATTACTTACAGATCCTACTTGCATACAACACACTCCTTATTGTCCTATAAAAACACCAAAATCAAATTTTTTGTCAGTTGTTTACAAATTTTTACATTCCAAACAATGACAATTGTGGTACACCATCTTCACCATTATTATTTACCATTTTCTTGCGGGATGCAAGGTTGTTTGAAAAATCTTTTTGCATTTTTAACATTAAATCTTCAGAGCGTTTGATAACAGAGGTCGGTAAACCTGCCATTTTTGCAACTTGAATACCGTAACTTTTACTTGCTCCGCCTTGAACGATTTTTCTTAAAAATTCTATTTCTCCGTTATTTTCTGCAATTGTAATTCTGTAATTTTTTATTTGCGGATATGTTTTTGTCATTACGTTAAGTTCGTGGTAATGGGTTGCAAATATACATCTGGCTTTGATTTTGGTTGCAATATATTCCGCAACTGACCAAGCTATTGCCACTCCGTCATAAGTGCTTGTTCCACGACCTATTTCATCCAGTAAAATGAAACTTCTGTCGGTCGCAGAATTTAAAATAAATGATGTTTCAATCATTTCAACCATAAAAGTAGATTGTCCCAATGTTAAATCATCACTTGCTCCAACTCTTGTAAAAACTTTATCTACAATTCCTATTTTGGCAGCATCCGCAGGTACCCAAGAACCGATTTGAGCAAGAATTATAATCAGAGCATTTTGGCGCATATATGTTGATTTACCTGCCATGTTCGGACCTGTTAAAATCATAAATTGTGTGGTATCCGACGAATTTGATTTTAATTCCAAATCGTTTGGTACATATTCGCCAAGCGGAAGGATTTTTTCTAAAACTGCGTGTCTGCCGTTTTTAATCAACAAATCGTCCGAATTATCAATTTCCGGTCTGCAATAGTTATTTTCAACCGCAATTTGAGCTAAGGAGTTTATAACATCGGCTGTTGCGATACAATCCGCAATCAGTCGAATTTTTGAAACAAATTCTTTTGTATATTCTCTGAAATCGTTAAATAATTTATATTCAAGTTCAGTTGATTTGAATTTTGCCGATAATACGTCATCTTCGTGTTTTTTTAATTCATCCGTGATAAATCTTTCTGCGTTAGTCAGTGTTTGTCTGCGGATGTAGTTAGGCGGAACTTGATTAAGAAAAGATTTAGTAATTTCAATATAATAACCGAACACTTTGTTATAATTAACTCTAAGGTTTTTTATTCCCGTAGATTCTTTTTCTTTTTCTTCAAAATCAGCCAGCCATTTTTCACCGCCTGACAACAGGTCGCGGAAGTAATCAAGTTCACCGCTCACACCTTCTTTTATAATTCCGCCTTCCTTAATCAGCATTGGCGGATTATCCACGATTGTATTGTCAATCATTGTAACCAAATCCGAAATTTCATCCCTAAATCCCCGAATTTGTGCAAATGTATCATTTTCAAGATTTTCTGTAGCATCAAGAAGCTGCGGCAGAATAGAAAGAGATAACTTAAGGCTTACAAAATCTTTAGGACCTGCCGAGTCGTTACTCATTCTTGTTGCAAGTCTTTGGATGTCATAAATTTTTTCCAGACATTCTTCTAATTGAAACCGTACATCATTTTTACCAACTAGTTCCGTTACGGCATTTTGACGTTTTAAGATATCTTGCGGGTTTTTGAGGGGTTGGCATATCCAGTTTTTTAAAAGTCTTGCACCCATATTGGTTTTTGTTTTATCAATCGCCCATAACAATGATCCGTATTTATTTTTTTCTCTTAAGGTTTCGGTTAGTTCAAGATTTTTTCTTGTTGCTGCATCCAAAATCATATACTCTGACAGTTCGTAAGGCTCAATTCTTTCGAATTTTGGCATGTTGTCTTTCAATGTTTCCCAAACATAAGCTAAAAGAGCTCCAGCTGCTCGAAATCCGAGTTTGTATCTTGAATATCCAAAACTTTCAAGGCTTTTGGTTTTAAAGACAGCTTTCAGATTGTTTTCTGCAAATTGCGGTTCAAAAACTGATGCCGGAATTTTTGAGCAGTTGTATTTCTTTGTTATTTCTTCAGGAAGATTAATTACTTCGTCAGGAACAATTTGGAACGGTTTAATGTCTTGTTTTAATCCTGCAGCAACTATTTCTGAAGGATTTAATCTGGCAAGTTCTGCCATAATTAAATTTAAAGGAGCTTGAGTAGTTTTAAATTCCCCTGTAGAAATATCAGTGTATGAAAATCCGTACAAATCACTTTTTTCATCTTTGTGAACCGCGCAAATATAGTTGTTTGAATTTTGTTGTAAAAGGTTTGCCTCTGTTAATGTTCCTGCCGTAATAACTCTTACAACTCCTCGTTTAACTAATGTTTTTGTGAATTTTGGATCTTCCAATTGTTCGCAAATTGCAACTTTATAATTTTTATGAACAAGTTTTTCAAGATAACCTTCAGCAGCTTTAATCGGGATACCGGCAAGAGGAATTCTTCCGATAGCTCCCGCATCACGACCGGTCAGGGTCAGCTCTAATTCTTTAG
>CAMGGL010000081.1 GCA_946055575.1 uncultured Candidatus Melainabacteria bacterium | reverse complement strand
TCTTTAAGCAATTATTCAAAACTATTGAAAGATGATAGCAAAGTGTCTTTAAAAGCCCTATCCGTTGCGGCTTTGGCAGGTTGCGCAATTCTTGGTGCGCCGAGTGCTCACGCGGCGGATGTTGTGCTTGGATCTGACGATGTGAATGCGCTTTTACAGCAAAAGCCTGTAGACGCGCCGACTTTGGATTATCTGCATCAAAATAACGTCCTCATTCCAAAAACAGAACAAGACGAAAACGGAAACGATGTTGATGCGTCATTTTTAGCTCCTGAGAGCGGATATTCACTAACAGAAGTTGAAGCAGCAGGTGAAGGTACAATAACAAAATACGAAACTGTTGAAGTAACAAGATATTATGACAAAACGACGGGTGAACTTGTAGCCTCTCCGGTTGAGGGTGTTGAATACAAAGTTGTGCAGGAAAAAGAGCTTGTTCCGCACTATTATAAAGTTTCGCTTTCTACAACAGAATACGGCACGGGAGCAAACACAAGATATTACAAATGGGATAACGGAAATCTCGTCAAACTTGACGTGGATGAATCTGGTAATCCGACAGAAACCCCTGATTTGACAATACATCACGGCACATCAGGCGGACAATGGCGACCTGTCAATCAGTATGTAACAGGAGATTACGTAGAAAAAACGGGATCTGTTCTTGATGGTTGGGGAACCGAAACAAATCAGTTTAAATCATCAGGCGTTAATGCTAATTTTATTGATAATGCTGCGACTTGGGGAGGCGGACATGGTGCAGCAATCAGAGGGATAAGTGTATCCGAATACGGTGATATAAACGGTTTATTTGTCGGAAACCATGCTGTATCTGCAGGTGGTGCGATTTATAATTATGTTCAATACACGACACCATCAGGTGTTGGAAAAGCCATTATGGGCGATATTACAGGAGATTTTATCGGAAACTATGTCAACGATACCACAGGTGATTTCTTGGAACACGGTGGCGGCGGAGCTATTTTTAACTCCGGTCACGATCGAGGCGGAGCGGATTATGTAATAAAAATCGGCAATATTACGGGGAATTTTATCGGAAACTATACGACCTCCGACTTATATAATCAATATGGCGGAGCAATTCAGAATATGGATGCCGAGATTGGTAATATTACGGGTGATTTTATAGGCAACTATAATTCCGTTACAAATTCAGGAAAAACTGCTTATGGCGGCGCAATTTTCAACGGCTCAGGAATTGGTAATATCGGAAGTTATATTGGAAATATCACGGGTGATTTTGTCGGGAATTATGCTGAAAATACCACAAATTCAAATAAGGGTTATGGTGGTGCGATTGCTAACGGCTTTTTGAATTCAGCTTCTGATATCACAGCAGAAGTGAAAATTGAATCTATCACGGGTGATTTTATCTCAAACCACGCAGGTGTCGGTGGTGCTATATTTAACACAAAGGGAACAATTGGTTATATTAATGGTAGTTTTTTAGGAAATAGTGCAACCGCATCCGGTTCTGTTTATGGTGGCGCAATTTATAATACCAAAGGCACAATTGGTAAAGTTACAGGTGATTTTATAGAAAATTCTGCGGTAGCATCTTCATCATCATCTTCTTATGCTTATGGTGGTGCGATTTATAACTCTGGAACTTTTACAGATATTAACGGTAATTTTATCGGTAATTATACTCAAGCAACATCTTCCGATAAGCAAGCTTATGGTGGTGCTGTTTTTAATGTAGGAACTATCGGAAATATCACAGGTGATTTTATTAGAAACTATACATCAGGTACTTATTATACACTTGGTGGTGCAATTTATAATAATGGAACAATAGCTGACATAGCGGGTGATTTTATCGGTAACTATGTGACAAATTCTATAGGTGCTTATGGTGGAGCTATTCTTAATATTAAAACAATTGACGATATAACAGGGAATTTTGTCGGTAACTATGTGCAATCTACAAAAAAAGCGGCTTATGGCGGAGCTATTTGTAACTATTATTCAACTGATTCTGAAAGTATTATAGGTAATATCACAGGTGACTTCATCGCTAACTATGTTCAAGCTGAAACTGCTGAAGCCTATGGTGGTGCAATTGCTAATGTGGCAAAAAATTCTTCAAACTTAAATGTTAAAATAGAGAATATTAACGGCGATTTTATAGCTAATTATGCTAAATCACTATCAAGGTCAGCTTATGGTGGAGCTATTTATAACGAGAACTCAATCGGTGACATAACAGGCAATTTTATAAGTAACTATGCAGATGGCTCTTATGTTTATGGTGGAGCTATTTATAATCAAGGAAAATTTGAAGATATATCAGGCAATTTTATTGGGAACTATGTGCAATCCTCCGAGCAAAGCTTTGGTGGTGCGATTTATAATAGTAGAACAATCGGTGATATTGCCGGTGATTTTATAGGTAACTATGTGCAATCCTCCAATCAAAGCTTTGGTGGTGCGATTTATAATAGTGGAACAATCGGTGATGTTGCCGGTGATTTTATAGGTAACTATGTCCAGAGTTCTTCTGTTGCCTATGGCGGAGCGATTTATAACACGAGCAAAATCGGAAGTATTACAAGCGATTTCATAGGTAATTATGTGACAACAACTTCTACTACTGCATATGCGCAAGGCGGAGCTGTTTATAATAGTGGAACAATCGGTAATATTGCAGGTGATTTTATCGGAAACTATGCACAAGATGGTTCTAAAGCCCAAGGCGGCGCTATTTATAATTACTATGGAACAATCTCCGGTATCACAGGAAATTTTTCGGATAACTATGTATTATCTACATCAGGTGTTGCAATAGGTGGCGCGATTTATAAAGAATCCGGAACAATCGGTGATATTACCGCTAATTTTGTAAATAATTATGCACAAGGTCAATCCGCTTTTGGTGGTGCTATTGCAAATGTAAATAGCAATAATATAATCGGAGATTTTATAGGTAATTATACAACAGCAACAAAAACCGCTTATGGTGGGGCTATTTATAATAAAAACAATACACTCGGTGATATAATAGGTAATTTTGCGGATAATTATGCTTCTGCAGGTTCCTATGCATTAGGTGGTGCAATATTTAATGAGGCTTCTGATACTAATTATACTGTAGCTATAATTGGCAATATTAACGGCAATTTCCAAAACAACACAGCATCAGCTGAATTTTGGGGTGTAGGCGGTGCCATATTGAATATGGGCGGACATCTCGGAGCTATTAAGGGAGATTTCGTCGGAAACTCAGTAGAAAGTACATCTGATACTTTCTTAGAAATAAATAATAATGATTTTAAAGGCTCTTACGCAGCAGGCGGAGCTGTAGCAAACCTTGTTAACAATCGCGGATACGGCGGATATTACTACACAACCCCAATTATTGAATTGCTAAATGGTGCAAATTATCAGGGAAACTTTGCAAAAGCAAATGCAGGTCACGCATTAGGCGGTGCGATTTATAACGAAGGGTATATAAAAGAAGTTTCTGACATAACATTTATCGACAACTATGTAACCTCTGTCAGCGGAAACGCATTAGGTGGCGCGATTTATAACGGCACAGGGCTGTCAACAAACGGTCTTTCGGGTCCAATAGACGGTGAATATACAAATATGAGTTTGTCATATTTAGAATTTCGTATTCTTAATGATGACGGTACTGTTTATAAATCATTCTATCAAGTAGTTGAACCGCTAACAGAAGAAGAATTGCAGGCTTACATTTCTGACGGAACAATAGGTTCATTCTCTTTGTATGCACAGTATGATGTGTCAAAATCTGAAATAGATGCAGAGCTTGCATCGTCAGGCATGACAGAAGAAGAATATTTTAACTTGTTGGAACAAGAAGGTTTAAAGCAGACGCATCCTGATGAACTCTTAGCTCAATATGCTCCGGTTGCGGATGAAATTGATACTCTTGATGAAATCAATAACTTAAAACCAAACATTACACTCAAAAACAGCGACCTAATCGGAAACCACGCAGAATCTGTTACCGGCGAGGCAAAAGGTGGCGCGATTTATAACAAAAAAAGCACAATAAAGATTGCAGCAGATAACGGTGAAACAAGCTACATCAGCGGCAACTACACCAAAAATGGCGATGTGATTGATGATAACGCTATCTATATGGAGGGCGGAAACTTAATCTTTGACGTCACAAACGGTTCAACTATTCAAGTTGACGACAATATAGACGGTGAAAAATATTCAACCTACATAGTTGGTGACGAGCAATCAAAATTTGTACTTAATAACAAAATCAAAAATGCAAAAGTGCATTTGTTTGACACGAATTTGGTATTATGTAACGACAGCAACCTCGACGGCAACGCATTAGGCTTACATTCAGGTACTTTGTCTATGGTAAACAACCAAGCAGGCGTATCTGCGCTTGATACGTTGACAATCACAGGCGACACAAACTTTGTTGCGGATGTTGACCTTGAAAACTCGACAATGGATAGGCTAACCGCCGCAACTTATGGTACTCATTCAGGAAATTTGAACGTCGTCGGTATGAACTTACTATCTGACGCAAAAGAAGATGTAACTTCGATTTATTTTGCACAAAACGGACTAAAAGACAATGTTGTAAACAAAATTACAAACACTTTGCCTGATAACAAGTACCAATCAACAGTATTCACCCCGATTTATAAATACAACGTCAAATACGACAATCGCGATGATGCAGGCTACTTCGTATTTGACAGAATTTCAGCAGGTCAAGAAAGCGGAAACGCAAGCGACAACTTTAACCCAGCTGTTATGGCATCCCCTGTTGCCGCACAAACCGGTGCAACAGCTACAATGAACCAAACATTCAATTACGCTTTCCAAAACTCGGATAACTTTATGAATATCCCGTATTTGGAACGTGTTTCAATGAAGATAAAAAACCGCTACGCTTTATCTCCAACAGGTGATGCGACAGATGTCGGAACATTCTCTCCAATATTCTCAAAACAAGACAGCTCAAGCGTTTGGGTAAAACCTTATGCAAGTTTTGAAAATATCCCATTGAAAAATGGTCCAAAAGTAAGCAATATTACCTACGGAACACTTGTAGGTTACGACACCGAATACACCCCGATGAAAAAAGGCTGGGGTAGAGTATGGACAGGCTACATCGGTTATAACGGTGCAAGCCAAAGATATTCAGGTGTTGACTCAACCCAAAACGGCGGATTACTTGGCGGAACATTAACTTTGTACAAAGGTAACTTCTTCAACGCAACAACAATCTCAGCAGGTGCATCAGTTGCCGAAAACACAAACATGTACGGTCACGAAAACTTCACAATGCTACTTGCCGGTATCGGTAACAAAACTGGTTATAACTTCGAATTTAAAGAAGGCAAAGTTATTTTGCAACCAAACATGTTACTCTCCTACACATTTGTCAATACATTTGACTACACAAACGCAGCAGGCGTAAAAATTAAGAGTGACCCACTTCATGCAATTCAATTAGCACCTGGCTTAAAAGTTATCGGCAACTTGAAAGGCGGCTGGCAACCTTACGCAAGCGTAAATATGGTTTGGAACTTGTTAGATAAATCTGACGTCACCGCAAACAGCGTAAAATTACCGGAAATGAGCATAAAACCTTACGTTCAGTATGGTGTCGGCGTTCAGAAAAGATTTAAAGATAATTGCATGGCGTTTGGTCAAGCAATGATTCAAAACGGCGGTAGAAATGGTGTTAGCTTAACTGCAGGTTTCAGATGGTCACTTGGCAAAGAAACAAAACCGATAGAAAAAGTCCAAGCACCTCAACCAACACAAAAGACTGCACAAACTTCAATTGAAAAACTAAAATTAACAACACAGGCTGACCTTGTACAAAGAGCAAACGGCGGAGTATATTCAAGCGGCGAGAAAAAGATTGTAAAACAATTAACTCCAACTCAAAAAACCGCATTAACCAAAAACTCTCCAAACACAACAAGAACAACCATGATTGGTCAAATGAAAAGACTTTAACGCAAAACCTCATATTTTCACTGCCGATAGGGCTTTTGTTCTGTCGGCTTTTTATTGTCTAGCCGTTTAGTTTTGCAATTTTTAGTCCGAAAAGTTTTTCTATATTTATTCGGTTTAATATATCTGCAATCAAGGTTTCCGGCGATAGTGTTTTTACATCTTTATAATCCGGAATTAGTCCGAGTATTTCATAATTTGAGAACTCTTTAATGATTTGCGGAAAATATTTATGTTCCAAATTCTTTGAATTTTCGTCATATTGATTTATTATTATCCCTGAAAATTTTACACGGGAATTTTCAATAAGTTTTAAACTCGTAATAACATTGTCGATAGATGTTTTTGTCGGGTTAACAACAAGCACCAACGGAATTTTAAGACTTTTAACGATATCCATTTCTGTTAGATATTGTGCAATCGGTGTAGAAATACTGTTAGAACCCTCAATAATGCTACAATCAGATAGGTTGGAATAAGATATAAATTCGTTGAAAATTGTGTTAATATCAATTTTGATGTTATCCTCATAAGATGATACAAATGGTGAGGATGTTCCGCTCATTAAATATGTTGATTGAACCGCAATGTTTGGGTCAATCGCTTTTATTTTCATTAAATCAGGAGAACGCTTAAATCCGTTTAAATTCTCTGCCCCTGTTTGAATTGGTTTATATACGTTTGTCGAATACGATAAACTCTGCATTGTTGCAGCCAATCCTGCGGTTATGAGTGTCTTTCCCGTTTGTCTTTCTATACTTGAAATAAAAACCTTTAACATACACTAATCCTATCACGAGTTTTTGTTTATTGCAAAATAAACTTCTTTTAACCTTTTTTTAGTGATGTGAGTATAAAGTTGAGTGGTCGAAACATCGCTGTGTCCGAGAAGTTCTTGCACTACTCTTAAATCTGCTCCGTTATCAAGTAAATGTGTTGCAAAACTGTGTCTTAATGTATGTGGTGAAATGTGTTTATGGATTTTTTCGCCTTGTTTTCTTATAAAATTGTACACATCTTGTCTTGTAAGACGCTTTCCGCTTTCTTTTATAAATAGAAACTTCTCGTTTTGGATTTTATTTTTGAGAATAATATAATCTCTATGTTTTAGGTATTGTTTTAATGCAGATTGTGCTTTTTTGCCAAATGGTACAATTCTTTCCTTTGACCCTTTGCCGCAGCATTGAAGATATTTAGATTTTAATTCAATGTCATTTGTTGATAAGTTTACTAATTCCGATACTCTTAGGCCGCATCCGTACAGAAGTTCTATTATTAAACTTTCTTCTTCGTTTAAGTCGGAGTTAAGTATCCGGTTAAGTTCTTCAATACTCATAACTTTAGGTAACTTTTTAGGCAACTTCGGTTGTTCAATTGTAGCTGTCGGATTCTTTTTGCCGTACCCGTTTGCACACAACCATTTAAAAAATCCTCGAAAAGATGCTATTTTTCTTGTTATACTGCTTGGTGAATAATTTTTGTTATGAAGTTTTAGTATATAAGCGTTGATGTCTGAACGATCGATTTTATCTGTCGTTATTTTTCGATTATTTTTACAAAAATCAAAAAAGTACACCAAATCCCGTCGATAAGCCTCTATTGTATTGGTTGATAACCCTTTTTCAACATGTAGGAATTCCAAATATTCTTTTAAAATCTTTTCATCCATAACCTAGATTATACTCTTTTTACTCAATATGTAAATATTAAGGGTTTATTTTTGGAGATTATTTATTTTTATTTTGTTCAACAATAATATCAAACTCTGCTCTTGAATTGTTTTTGATTAGTGAAAATATTTCAAAATTTCTGAGCTTTGTATATATTTGCGGGTTAAGATTTTTTTGTTCGGCTATTAAAAGTCTTTGTTTCATCTCATTATAATATTGTGTCTTGAGTTCTTCCGGACATTTAAAATATCTTTGAACGTATAAATTGTATTTGTGTTGGAAAAGTGCATATTTATAGTCTTCGTATAGGTTTAACTTGTTAATTTCCATATCTATTAAATCAAATATTTTAAAAATATCAAAAACTTTAGGTGTAACCGAACTCATTGCGGAACCGTCCGATACATTTCTGTAGCGGTAAAAAATATTAGGATTTATAAGTATTGATTTTGAACGCAGGCAGGTCGTTATGCAAAAATAGGTATCTTCGTACTGTAGTTTTTCCGGAAACAATATATTTTCTTCTGTTAAGAAACTGCGTTTGTATACCTTATTACCAGCTGAAATGTTATGAGAAAAAGGTTTTGTACAATCATTAAAGCTGTGAATTGTATAGTTATCTTTATGATTGTTCCAATCTGATATAAACAGTAATGTTCTTGGGATTACATCGTTTTCGCCTTTTACGTAAGATGCCAGGTCAAACATGTAAATATCTACATCTGTATTAACTTTGTTAATGTATTCTACAAATTCGGCATACAGTGTTAAAAATACCCAATCATCTGAATCTATAAATGAGATATAGTCACCTGTTGCAGTTTTAATTCCGATATTACGGGCTACGGATACTCCTTCATTTTTTTTATCTATAAGAACTATTCTGTTATCAGATTTTGAATATTCTTTTAGTATTTCAAGACTGTCATCTGTTGAACCGTCGTTTACGCAAATTATTTCAAGGTTTGAATAAGTTTGATAAATCAGCGAATTTAAACATTTTCTTAAATATCTTCCGACGTTGTAAACCGGAATAATTATTGATATCTTTGGGTTTCTGTTCATTTTATAATATCTCCCGGTTTTATTTTTATCAGTTCTTCATAGGTTAATTCGTTCATTAATTTGTAATATTTTAAGTATGATTTTTCGATATTTAAATACTTACCGTT
>CAMGGL010000080.1 GCA_946055575.1 uncultured Candidatus Melainabacteria bacterium | reverse complement strand
TGCAACAAAAAAGACTCCTAAAATTTAGGAGCCTTTTTTAGTTTTGCTAAATTACAAAAAATTATAATTTAGACGCAACCATTCTTGTAGTTTCAGCAAGTCTTGTAGAGTAACCCATTTCGTTATCGTACCAAGAAATGATTTTAACTTGGTTGCCGCCCATTACACGAGTTAACAAAGCGTCAACTGTAGAAGATTGAGAAGTACCAACATAATCTGAAGATACTAACGGTTCTTCAGTATAGCAAAGAACGTGTCCGTCAGCGCCTTCTTTTAATGCTGCGTTAACTTCTTCAACAGTAACGTCTTTAGAAACTTCGAATACAACGTCAACTAAAGATACGTCAGGGGTAGGAACTCTCATTGCGAAACCGTCCAATTTACCTTTTAATTGAGGTAAAACAAGAGCTACAGCTTTAGCAGCACCAGTTTTAGTAGGAACGATGTTCAAAGCACCTGCTCTTGCACGACGAGGATCTTTGTGACCTGCGTCTAAAATTCTTTGGTCGCCTGTGTAAGAGTGAACAGTTGTCATCAAACCTTTAACGATACCGAATTTTTCGTCAATAACTTTAGCTACAGGAGCTAAGCAGTTAGTTGTACAAGATGCCATAGAAATAACATTGTGTTTTGCAGGATCGTATTCGTGATCGTTAACGCCCAAAACGATAGTTTTGTCTTCGTTTGTAGCCGGAGCAGAAATAATAACTTTTTTAGCGCCTGCTGCGATGTGAGCTTTAGCTTTTTCTGCATCTGTGAAGAAACCTGTTGATTCAACAACAACTTCAACACCTAAATCTTTCCAAGGAAGATTTGCAGGGTCTTTTTCTGCGAAGAATTTAATTTTTTTACCGTTAACGATGATACCTTCTTCATAAGCTTCAACGGTACCGTCGAATTTACCCATAACTGAGTCATATTTGAAGATTCTTGCTGCATCTTCAGGTTTTAAACCTGGGTCGTTAATTGCAACGTAGTTAATTTCATCAAAAATACCTTCTCTGATTGCGGCTCTTAAAGTATTTCTACCAATTCTACCGAATCCGTTAATTGCTACATTTACCATAAATTTTACTCCTTCTTATGTGTAACATTATACTACTATAACATGCAGATAGTAGCATTAACAAAAAAACTAATCAAGTGGATTAGCTTGATAAATAATTAAGAAAAAGTTAAAATTCTAAATTGTTACTCATCAAAAAGTTTACAAAAATTTTGCAAAATTTTTGGATTATAAGTATCTTATTTGATGTTAAGGGTCAAAGCCTCCGTGGATAATATCTTCCACAAAATCTTTACATTTTGGAGCCAATTCTGTATGAGTTCTCAAAACATCCTACAAAATTCGTATTAGTTTTTGTAAAAACTAATCAGCAAAGAACTGCTTATAACCTTCTTCTCCGAAAACACGGATTCTTGCATCTTTAATTAAGTTATCGTATTCTTTAGTCGGAAGATTTACACTTTGAGCAAGTTCTTTCATTTTTACAAATTGTTCTATTTCAATTTCGGCAACAGAAACATCTGCTAAACTATATCCCTGATTTTGTGCTCTTGTTACAAAATCATCATGCAAATCCTTTAATACATTTATTTGTTTTATGACATAAGGTTTTATAGGCATATCATTTTCTTTTGCCTTTTCTATTTGTAATGATAATATATTAAATTCTTCATAATATGACATAAATAACCTCATCAATAGTATACTATAAATATAATATTTATCTATTTAGGATCAAAATTTGTATATGTAATATTTCTCATATTCTTAAAGAATGATTCTACTGGAACTTTTCTTGCAACTGCACTTCCGCCTGTTTGAATTTGGTCATTAAAATATACATATCGTCCATCATATCCGGTTATACGTGCACCATGTCCACCCAGCATAGAGTCTCTAAATCCTCCGAAAGAATCGGTTGCAAATGATATTGAAATATTTGGATTATTTGCAGATTCTTCTAGTACAGAAATAATTTCATCCCTATAACTCTTGTTCCATGATTTGTAGCGAAAATTTTGCGAATTGAGATAAGTATAAGTTTGCCCATCACTCAAACGTTTTAGTAAATCATCAACACTCATTTCGGCTTTTGATGCAGAATACCAATGTTTTTTAGTTGGAGTTAATTTTGAATTAATATCGACAGCATCAATAGAGCCTTTTTCGTATAATCGTTCAAATTTTACATTACGACCTTCTTTAGTAGTACTTAGTCTATGAACAGCTTGAGTCATTTCTATCATTTTTAATCCGTCACAAGTCTGTGTCTGAATACCCGGAGCAGATACAACTCTTCCATCTGTAAATTTCACATCAGGTGCATTAGGATAACTTACATATATATCATTGCCTTCTTGTCTAAAGCGTTTATATAAATTAACTCTGCCACTAGGAGATTCCATTTGTCCTCCGAGTTGCGACAAGAACCAGCAATCTCTGGCATTAATATCTTGATTAATAATTGAAGATTCTACAGGTGGAAATAAATGTTCAAATTTTTCAGGAGAAAGATTTAATCTTTCAGCTTTTCCATTATTATTTACATAGAGCCTGCCTCCAAAAGAACAAACATCTCCATTATCAATATGAGTTGATATATCTGAAAGTTTTGCTCCATTTGGTAATTGAGTTACAAGTGTTTTACCCTGAGCTTCTAATTGTATGTTTTTTAATAATCTTGGAGATATACTTACATTTGGGTCAGCATTCAAAGCTGTTATAATACCGGCTTCTTCTAATCTATTATATGCAGCAGGGCTGGTTCTTTTCAGTTTTGATATTGCTTCATTTGTTAATTGATTATACTTAACAGGATTAGAATTCCTTAGCGCTACTAATTCTTGTGGTGATGTATGCGGAGTATCTCCAATTAACTTGTTTGAATTTACATTTAATTCTCCAGTATCTTTATTTACAGGAGTTTTTTGAGGTGGTTCGACCCCTGTACGTTGTTTCCTAATAGGAACAGATGTATTATCGTTAGTTATAGCAGTTAAAGAAGCTTGTGCATCTACATCAACTTTTTTCTGTATATGAATTTTTCCGGTTTGAGAATTATGTGTAACTATATAGCTAGCACCATACTTATCTGTGATGATTTTTCGCGTTCCTGGTTCTATAGTAAATTTCTCAGGTATTTTACCTCTGGTAGTTATAGTAACATCATTTTCATTTATTCTTCGAACAACTTTATTATCACCAAACTCAATATTTTCTCTTATAGGCAATTCTTGAACAGGCACTTTAGTAGAAATTTTATGATTAACGGGAGCTGAGGTGGTGGTTTGAGATTTAGTTAAGTTAAGTTCAGTATGTGGTTTTTCAACGGAAACAGATATATTTCCAGTATTATCTCTCATTGCAACAAGATTATTACCTGTAGCATCTTTACCTATTATACGAGATTCACCAAGCTCTAGTTTACAAATTTTACTAGGATAAGATTTTCCATTCATATATATAGATAACCCACTATCTGTCCTCATAACTGATAGATTATCTGATACAGGTATAATTTCAGCATTGTGTGGAATTTGCATTGCTCCTTTATTTGTAGAATACCCACCTACAATTGGATATTCAGGATTCATTCCTGCTTCAAGGATATCTCGTGCGGAGACCTGTGTTGAATTTTTAGCTCCGGTAACATTTGAACTTATATCTGGAGTACTTATAGAATGAAGATCTGCTTTTTTAGCAGAAAATCTCTGACTAACATTATCAGCGACATTGCCAAAGCTTTTTTTGACAGCTTTATATCCTTTATTTAATACCCCACTTGTTACGGCACTACCGACACCGGACATTACAGCATTTGTAGCAACCCCTGTTGCCGTAATTTGCCCTGTTTTAGCATATTCCTGTGCTGCACCCATTGCTACATCACCGGCTAAAGGCATTCCATCTGCGTCAAGCATTATTTTTGATTCATTGTCTATTTTTGTATCAGAAGTTGAGTTCTGGGTATTTTTACTTTTTAGATTATCCAAATGTTGTTTTTGAACCGCATCAATCTGTGAACGCGGAATTGGCTCTTGCGTTGAACAATAGTTTATCAGTTGTTGAGCTTTTTCTCTGTTTTCAGCTGTTGTTGCAGTCAACATGTGTTCATTTCCGTCAGGATCTCGTATCCAAAAAGCAAGTGCGGATTCATTTTCTTTCAATTTATATTTTTGTGTAACTTCATCCCAAACTAATTCGCCCGTATCACCGGTTGATTTTCTTGCGATAAGTGTTCCGTCAGGTAACAAATAGTCTGCTTCAAGTTCAATTGAGCCTTTTATTTTGCTCTTTTGAGTTGGGACTGATTCAAGAAGATTGTCCATATAATCGCCCACTTGTCCCTGTACTTTGGGATTGTCTAAGTCTTTTATTATTCTTTGAGAAAAGACTACTCCGTTATCAAGTGGGTTTTGAGATTTTGTAAGTTTATCACTTTCGGATAACGACGGTTTGGTTTTAGCGCTTGGTACGTCTGGAGTATTGGTGTGGACTTTTCCTCCTCCGCCGATGTGGCTAAATCTTGCCATAAGAATACCTGAAACAATATCTATTGTTGCATCTGTTGTTCCGTATTCTCCGCCTTTTACCGTTTCTACTCCAAGACTGCCTGCGGCGTTTATTATTTCTTCGGCAATTTCATTTGCCAAGCTGCTGTTAATCTTGAAGGCTTGCATCAATCTTGGTGCAAGTTCGGATGCGCCGGCACCAATTGCTCCGTATATGCCGTTTGTAAGACATTTGTTCTTGATTTCTTCAGCACTGTGGTTAGTTGCAGCTGTTTCATATATTGCGGTTCCCAGTGCTGCGTTTCCTGCACTCGATACCGTTTTAGAGGTAATATTCGCGGCTTTGGCTGTTTTACTTCCCTGAGCAGCTTTTTTTGCATATTGTGTACCTTGTTCAAATTTCTTTACTTTTTCAAAGGCATTTGCGGTTTTGGTTAATACTTTTGCAACTTTAGCGCCTTTTGCCCCCCATTTAGCTGCACTTGCCGCTAATTTTGCTGTTCCCCAAGCTGCTCCGCCGGGGATTGCCGATACTGCGACAGTAAGGACAATATCACCTGTGATGTCTGCTATCATTTCCGTTGTTGCCATGTTATCGGTAAACTGTGCAACATCTTTTGATATATCATTTGTTCCAAAAGCACTTTTGGCAATAAGTTCGCAGTCTTTGCCCATTTGTTCAAGTGTTTTGCCTTTTGTTAAATTGTTGTATTGGCTTGAGAGTTGTCCTTGAGCGTTTCGCATGTGTAGTGTAAGTGCCTGTTTTTTCTCCGCGTCGGTTTTACAATTTGCGTAAACTGTTTTTTGAAATAATGCAAATTGTTCATCATTTAGTTTTAATGTTGATTTTGCGGAATTTTCGAATTGAGAAAGTGTTTGATTATTGGCATTACTTAGTAACTTGTTGTAGACTTTTATACCTTGGGATAATCCTTGCGCCATTATATAATTGCCTTGCGATGCTTCTGCTGCTGCAATTTTTTGCGGGTCAAATTCAATTCCAAATACTTGTTTATATCTTGTCTTGAACTCCGCTTCAGTTTTTGCGGATACTAAGCTTTTTACTGCCTTTGCGTTAGCCCCAAGTTTTTTCTCCATTTCTTCTATAGTGTTGCAACCAAACCAACCGCAAACTGTGTCCCCCATTTTTGCCGACCACGACCAGCCTTCGCCTTTTACTCCATTATAAGCGCTTTGTGCAGAATTGTTCTCCTTTATAAAGCTTGCATTGAATGATTTTATGGCATCTTTTGTTGACATTTTATTAACATTTGCAGTTTGTTTGGCGGCTATTTCTCCGCGCAAGTAGTCAAGGGCTTTTTCCATATCTTTTGGATTTGTGCGTCTTGCTTTTGCCGCAAATTCTTTATTTAAACTTGTTTCAAAATCTTTGTATGCTTTTTTTATGTTTTCGTCTGAAACTCCGGCATTTTTTGCGGCTTCGCAAAGTTTATTCATTATTGTCATCAAGACATTTCTTTGTTCTTGCGAACCGCCGGCTCCAATTTCACTAGTAACAGTATCAATAATTGAGGAATCATCTTTTCTGGTTTTTTCTCTGTCGTATGCGTCCAAAAAAGAGGTAATATTTTTTGAATTGACTTTTGTATTGAGCAAATTTTGCATTTTTTTCATGCTGCTGTAGCCTGAGTTTTCGTCAGCAATTTTGTAAAACTCGTCTGCAAGTTTTTCTGAATTTTGTCTTGTTTGTATTTGTTTTTGTTGAATGGCTTTTTTGTACTTGTCAGGGTTGTTTACATAGTCCTTTTTCAATAGAATTCCGTCGTGTGCCATTACATACTGTTGTCCGTTTGCATCCATAACAAGCGAACGTCCGTTTTCTAAATTCTTTATTTTGATAAACTGTTCTGTTACAAATTTGCCATTGACTTTGCGTTTTCCTTGAACAACGCCTTGCATTTCGTTTTTCTCTAGTACGCCATCTTTATCTTTATCAAGCGCATTAAAAATAGAGGCTTGTTCTTTTGTTTTTGCTTCACTTCTTTTTAAACCTACATGAAATTGGCTAAGATTTACTTGTTTGTTTTGGCCAACTTTATTTGTTGTCATTATGATAAAAATCCTTTTTAATGTGTACTAGTACTCTTTTTTGTTAACGGCAATATGCTCTGTAATCTTTAATGCAAAATCATAATAATTAATTATTTTTAGATAATTCAATGCTGAAACCACGATTATTGTAGGTTTAAACGTAAGGTTAAGATTTGTTACAATTTATTGAATATATGTCAATTATATACTTGAAAAATACTTTATATAAATGTAAGCGATAAGCAAACATTAAACAGTAAATAAACACGAGACATAAATTATACACTACCTACTACACACTAACCTTCTATACACGAGGAATTGAAAAAGATTCCAAACTCTTTCCAAAGAAAGGGTTTTTTTTTGCCTAAAATTTTGCGGATTTAATTTTGTTGTAAATACTCGAATTTCAAACTCAGCAAATATCTATAATTCCTAGCCGTTTGGCTAGTATGCAATTGTATTGTAATCAGGTGGGATATTGTTAATGATTAGCTTAATATTTCTTATTTTTAGCTTGAATAAAACCCTTTAGTTCTTATAATGAATTGTGATTGGCACACGTATAAATTATTCTTGTATTTGTAGGTTATTTTGAAAGAAAACGCATTAGATTTTGAAACTAAAAGTGATTTTATGGAAGATTGCCCTGTAGATATTGTATATTTGTGGTGCAATTCGTCTGATGAAGAATGGTTGAAAAAAAAGAATAATGAATTAAAAAAATATAAAAAATCTCTTGATGAAGATGCTGTAGGAAATTGTAGATTTATTGATAATAATGAATTAAAATATTCGCTGCGTTCTTTGGAAAAATATGCTCTTTGGATAAATAATATTTATATTGTGACTGATAATCAGGTGCCGGAATGGCTTGACATAAATAATCCTAAAATTCATATTGTTAATCATTGTGATATTTTACCTCCGGAAGTGCTTCCAACATTTAATGCTTCCGCCATAGAAACGGTTATACATAAAATCCCTAATTTATCAGAATATTTTTTGTTTGCCAATGATGACATGTTTTTTGGTAATTGTGTTGAAAAAAGCTTTTTTTATAATAAAGATAAATTGCCGATTTTTAGGTTTATAAACAGAAGAATTATAAATAAAAAATATAATCATTTATATGGGCATATGATATCTACAGCCTTTAAATTAATTAAAAAAAGGTACGGAAAAACATTCCCATATTTCCCGCATCATAATATTGATGCTTATAGAAAATCTGATATTGAAAAGTGTTACAATGATTTTAAAGATTTATTTGAGCAGACCGCAAAACAAAAATTTCGGGAAAAAGATTGCGTTCAACGCTCAATATTAGGATACTATTCAATCGCAAAATCACTTGCAGATTGTAAAATCGTCAATTCTTTCAATAAAAAATTTCTTGCACACCTCAAAATACAATCTGTTGATTCATTTATGTTTGAACTTAAAGCTTCTAAATTAAAACTTATTGATAGATTGCGACCGAGTTTATTTTGTTTGAATGACAGTTTAAAAACGAATAATAATGACAGACTTGCTGCAAAGTATTATTTGGAAAATAGATTTCCTGAACCTTCTCAATTTGAAAAACCTACTGATAAAACTGCACAAATATTAGTTTGTTATCACAAAAAATTTAGTCATATAAAAAATGAAATTTGCGAACCTATACAGGTTGGAGCTGAAATTTCGGATGTTGATTTGGAAATATTAAAAGATAATATAGGTGATAATATTTCTTTTAAAAATAAAAATTATTGTGAATTGACGGCATTATATTGGTTATGGAAAAATTCCGATGCTGATTACAAAGGACTAATGCACTATAGAAGATTATTTGATTTAAATAACGGAAAAACCAGATGGTTTAATATTTTTCCTGAAAATATTACAAATATTCTACATTTAAATTTATCTTTTCTTGAATTTATTTTTGAGGATTTTGATATAATATTACCTATGAAAAGAGTTATTCAAAAAAATCCTACTGTTTATGAACACTATAAAAATAAACATTATATAAGTGATTTAGACAAGGTTTTAAATATTATTGAAGAAAAAAATCCGCAAATGTATGAAACAGCCGTTGAGGTATTGAAAAAATCAAAAGAAATATATCTTTATAATATGTTTATTTCATCTAAAGAATTTTTTAATAAATATGCTCAATGGCTATTTAGTATTTTATTTGAGTTAGAAAAAGATATTAAGACCGAGCTTGAAGAACGTAATATTTTTCAACAGAGAGTATATGGTTTTATTTCGGAACGCTTATTAACAATATATGTT
>CAMGGL010000079.1 GCA_946055575.1 uncultured Candidatus Melainabacteria bacterium | reverse complement strand
TGCGAATAAAATCAAAACTGATATTCTTATACGAAAGTGAAAAATCAGTATTAGATTCCTCATAATCACCGACATACGCAACATTTGAATTGAAAGAGGCAGTTATATCATAATCACTTGATGATACAAATTTCGCATACACTTGAACCTGCTGTCCGAAAGGAATTGCAAACGGTACGGAATATGTCTGCCATTCTCCGTCCTCACCTATCTTATAAAGCATATTTTCAGTGCCCTTACGAGGATTGTATATGCCTATTAATTGGTCGGTTTCATAGAATTGAGGTGATATAAGGAAATTCGGATTAGTTGTAATTTTATCAATAACTACTTCCTGAGCCGAAGAAATATTACCCGCATTATCACGAGCGTATACATATACGGTTGTGTTACTGTCAAATGATTTTGTATTATCCGTTTGCCAGGAATATACGCCCTGTGTAGTCGAAAAGCTATAATCTTTTATTCCCGAAGCGCTGTCACTTGATGAAGCAGTCAGGGTAACGCTCTGTGTGGTCCACTCGGTTGCATTGCCTGTTACAGTCGGCGTTGTCGGAGCAGTTTTATCAATTTTATCAATTACCTGTGTAGATACAAGTCGTCTGTTATCCCAAGCGTCACGAACATAGATATATACTGTACAATTCGAAGAAAATGTTTTTGTATTTTCTCTCTGCCAGTTATATGTATCTGCAGAAGTGGAGAATGAGTATGATGTTGTGTGCATACCTATTCCGCCGTCATTGTCCGTTGCACCATTGACAGTTAATGTAACATTTCCGTTAGTCCAATCGGTTGCATTTCCCGTAACGCTTGAAATTGTAGGAGCAACAAGGTCATTAGTATAATTAATGACATAATACGGACGCATGGCGGAAGTATTATATGTCCTTGAAGCAAACGCTCTCCAACCGTAAATATTATTGTAATCATCGGTACTGATGAAATACAGTCCGAAATTTGTTTGAGTCTTGTTAACCCAAGCTCTTACTGCCGGAGCAATATCAAATCTATACCAATAAACGTTTCCTTCCTTGTCCGTGGACGTACTGTTAATTAACTTCCAAGCCATTGTGATATCAGTAGTATAGCTGGGACGATTATTCCAAGTTACATAAGATTCATTCCAGCCTGAAGAAATTGCGTACGGTCTGATATATGAATTTGATGTTCCGCCGGTTGTTTCTCTCTGCCAAGAATATGCAGAATGAATTGTAGCAGCTTGTCTAATTGCGGACGGCATAGGAAAATATGTAACAACTCTACCGTAGCCATATCCACGGTCAAGTCCCATACATCCTGTTTGCTCATTACCGTAATTATTAGTTGGCTTACCCGTATAAATACCTGCGTCCTCTGTGTATACAGAATTGCCTGTTGTTGGGTCAATAACAACGGGATAAACCGTATTGTCGCTTTCGAGCCATTCTTCATCAACGCTTACGGTTAATGTATAAATGCCATTTGATAATTCTTCGAGTGAGTATTGACAATCAATATAATGCTCGTCATATATACCTTCCACAAAAGCATTATCATAAGCGAACGGTTTAGAAAAAGTCTGAATAATCTCATTATCACTATTTGTTAAGACAACAGTTCCATCCTCATTCATCGAAGCAATACAATTATCGGTTTCGATTCTAAAAGCGAAATATGATTTACCGATGTTGTCATCTAAAATAATTTCATCTTTTATGCCGTTAAGCTGGGGATAAAACCTTAGATTAGTGCCCTCGCCGTAAATGTTTTTATATTGAAACACCTCAAACTTTTCATCAAGATACTCGGCAACGGTTTCGTTACCCGTTATGTCAGAGTCGCTTAAAGGAATTATTGAATATGAACAATCATCAAATTCAGCCTGCACACCCTTATTATAATCTTTTGAAAAGTTTATACGATAATCATTTTGTCCGTTTGTATAATCATATCCTTGAGCTTTCAGTTTTCTATCTGCTCTCTCAACCGATATATCCTTTGTTTTAAGATTTCCGTTTTCATCCGTATATGAAATAGGCTCGGAAAACAAGTAAACTGTATTTGAGCCGTCCCTATTTTCAAGATTAATTGTATGGTCATCAGCAAGCATAGCATCTTCATCTACTGCTATTGCGCCCTTTGTATCAACCATTTCTGCAGCATACGCCGAAAGCATGGATTTGATACCGAGCCACTTCTGAAATCTGCTGTTGCCAAAAGTAACGGTAACAAATGTTCCGAGTGCAATTATCATCGAAAGAATAAAGCATAATACCTTTTTCCACGGTTTATACAAACTGATGTTTTTTTCTTTTGTTCTGTTCATTAATTTCACTTCCTTTAAAATCAGTTATGTGTGTCTATTATTTCTTTACAATCTAAATCTTTATCAAATCGCCTCCATTTCCAAACCCAAGCACAATATGTTGTAATAAATCAACAAACAATAACGCATTATTTACATAATTCGTTCAATAATACTAGTTTCAATCATTTGTTTCATTTCTAATAACAGATATTTTTTGAATACACTCGAATACTAAATCAATATTACGTTTATTATTTGTTTTTTTAATTTCGTTTGAAATCTGTTTTTTATAGTAATCGATCGACTCTTCTTCAAACTTATCATTCTTTATATTTTCTATTACTTTTGAATTAACAAATATGTCCATATCCCTGTACCTCGCTAATCGATCAATAACATTCCATTTGAACCATTTGCCTTAATATATCTATTTCCAGATGAATCCACTATGTATTTTCCATAATGCCATTTTTGGTTTGCAGAATCTACAATATAGATATCCCCAATAAAAACCTCATTGACTTCAACCGGTGTAGTACAATCTTTTGCTGAAACCAATTGATTATACAATTCATCATCAATGTCAAAAGAAACGGTTTCATTTTCACTTATAACTTCGACGCTAACATATTCTTTTTCGGAATCTCCAAAATCAACAATTGTAGTAATTTCGGAATTGATAACATTATCCGAATCAGTAATATTCTTTGGCAAACTACAAGATGTTAATAAAATTGATATAGTAATAAGAAATATAACCATTTTTAAGTATTTCGTTTATTCCACCTCCTTTTTGCTTAGAGGGAGAGTTACCTCTCCCTCTTCCATTCTATCTGTCAAATATTGATGTTAAATTAAACATATTTCGTTTATAATACTCTCCAGCATCTGCAAGAATAATATTCTCTGTGTCATAAAAATCATTTGAATTAATAGGACTATTATTATTAAATATATACTGATTAAATCCAATTATCGAATACGGATCATTTGCAACACTGTCGTCCTTAGTTGTATATCTATAAAGTTTTGGAGAATAATATCTACCATTTATAAAATACATTTCTGAATTAAAATCATAAACATATCCCTTATAAAATAACGGATTTACTTTTGTAATATCAACTGTTCTGTTTTCTTCTGCACAAACAATATTCCTTGAAGAATCTACGGTCAATGAACCCCATGCAGAATACGAATATGTGCTTTGAACATTTCCATTTTCGTCCATAATGCCGATAATTCTATTAGACGGATCCAAAATGTAATAGTATATTACCGTACTACTATCATTACGGGTAAATGCAAAGCCATAAGGCACATCATCGACATCGTATAGAATTGAACTTACACAAACATCCTCATAATCATTAATACTACTAATAACCATAGAAGATAATTTATCTTCCTTCCAAAAATACTTATATGTATATCCAGACGAACTCGTTCTTACACATGGTGTTCCACTAATATTGTTTACTATTGTTTCGTTACTAATCAATGAAGTTTCCGGTACATTTGCAACTACTTGTCCAATAAACTTATTGTTTGATGAATATTTATATGAAATACTGAAACTTAAATTCTCAACAACATTAGATTGATCGACTAATTGTACAATATTACCTTTTTCATCAGTATTAACAGTATAATTATTGTAGCTTAATAATTTGCCAATATTGTTATCAGAATTATCGTATGTTAATATATCAACATCTGTTTCTGTTACTGGAGTAAATGAAATAAATCTACTTGATGTTTTTCTAACAACATTTCCGTAATTATCATAATAATATTTATATTGAATATTGTTCTTAAAATCAGCCTCTATTGACAATCTATTATTATCATCATACCCATAAATATAACTGGATACCAAATAATCATTCGGCGTATTATCAGAAGAATCTTCTTCACCTGCAGATTCTTCGTCACCTGACGAACTTTCATCGCTATCTGTAACGATAGAAAAACATGTTACATTATTGTTTTGATCATAGAGATATCTATATGAGTACAAACGTTTATACTCAAATTCACCATTATCATCTTGTTGTAATGTATAGCAAGTTGCCTCTCTCACTAAATCACTTTCGATGATTGAATTATCTTCTACACCAAATTCAGGCATTAAATTATGAGGCTTAATAGCATTTTTGTTTTCTTCAACGCCTAACTCTGACTCAGAATTAAGATATTCATACTCAATATATACTTTTGGAGTATCATTATCACTATAGCAATAATTTCTTCTAACTACTCTACCATAATCATCATATATATTAACTATATTTGCTTTTGTAGTAGAGCCACTATCACTATAAAATGTATAATTATAATCAATAGTGTTAGAGATACGTTTAGTGTCAAATACCGAATGAATATTATTGGTGATTTCTTCTACTTGTCCTTCACTGTTCACACCATAAGAGTGATTGATGTTTGTAAAATCATCAACATAATATTCTTTAGTTACACCATTTTGAGAAGTAATAATGCGTCCATTAGTTAAATCGCAGGTAGCATATCTTTGATTGTTTTTGAAATACATATACTTTGTTTCAATATGTCTTTCATCATTTTTGTCCAAATTGTCAGACACTAACACCAAATTATTATTGTCATCATAAGAAAATACAATTTGATCATTATTCTGATTATTACTTTCTTGTTGCTTGTTCGGATAAATGATTTTAGAAAGATTTCTTTTTGAATCATACTCATATCTATAAGTATAGTTATCTCCGGACTGTTGACCGTATGACACCTCAACTAAATCACCCCATTGATTATACTCAAAGTTAACAATCGGATGCATAGGGAGCATACTATAATCAATTTCTTCATCATTAAGTAAATCACAATCAGGCTCAACTATTATACTAATATTTGATAACAAGCTACCATCGTATTCAAAGACATATGAACCAATTAAAAAATCCATGCTCATACTGTAATCGTATATTGGAGATACTAATAATAGTTTTCCATATTCATCACTAATGAACCTTCTACAATATTCATTGTTGTAATCAGTGCAATTGATAAGCATAGAAGGCTTTTTGAATGCATTATATTTCATTAAAAATGTTCTTCCGAATTTATCAATATTGGCACTCAACAAGTCATTCATTTCATCGAATGTATAAATAAATCTAAATTTATGTTGTTGTTCATCGTCATTTGAATTACCAACTAAATCTTTAAAGTAGTATCTGTAAATTTCGCCATTATCTTCACTTTGAATAATTCTGCTTTCAACAGTATAATTTGTTGGTTTAATTATATTTGTAATAACCTCGTCATTTGAATAGTCAGAAATCAGCTCATGATTTATTATTGATTGATCTTCAGAATTATTTTCTGTAACTATTTCATGCTTTGCAACATAAAATGCATCCCTGTACATTTCTAAGCCATCAAAATATGTATATCCCTCTAAACCGCTTGATACCAACACAACATATAAACAGTTATAATCACTGTCAAGTGTTATTTCGCTAGCCATATACTGCCAGTCGTTCTTTACAACATCAAATTGAACCGTGCCAATCAAATTGTCATCAGTTAATGAAAGTTCATTTTGGGTATTAGGCTTATATACTCTCATTTCTATGAATCTGTTTTCTTTGGCAGGCAACGTGTTTGTAGACAGCACATTAGCACTAATAGTATATTTATCACTGGAATTGAAATCGCCATTTATTCTTTGGTAACTATATTTTTCATTTTCATACATACTATTCTGAATTTTCAAAACTGAATCATCACATTTAGGATTATGGAAATCAACTGTATCTATTGCATTTCCGTTTAACGCCCAAATACCTGAATTGTTTGAGAATTCAGAGTCTTTAACAAAATTTTTACTTGAAGCTGATAATTTATTTTCAAGTCTTACATCATCAATTTGAACTTCTCCGAATACTTCTAATACAAAATATACTTTCTTATTAACTGTATTAATTGTACAAGACGCTTGTTGCCAATCATCATTGCATTTTATTATATCCGAATTAACAGAAACGGCGGTAGAATAATCATCAGAATCATATGCAACGAGACGAGCCGTTGTATCTGATACACCTTTTACCCAACATGACAATGTGTATGCATCGTTCCTATCTACTGAAACAACCGAATCAAGTGAAACCGTTCTATTAATACCGTTAATCTTTAAACATCTGTTACCACTATGCACTTCTTCCGAAGAATTAAAGGAATGATTAATATTTTCAAGATTAAAACAGCAATCATTGGTAGACTCAAAATCACCGTTTATAATATAGTTCATTGAATAATTAGTTGATTTAGAAATTTTTCTGGAAAAGCTCTCGTCTAAACCACCTAAAAATTCCATAGTACCATCAGAGTTTAAGATTGATTCAAGTTTTCCGTCATCATCAAATTTTTCAATTATTTCATTACCGTTTTTATCAGTAATAATTGTTTGTCTGTCTCCGTATTCATATGAATACAAAAGCATTGAATCATTTGTAGAATTGCCACTTGAAGTTGAGTATGATTTGCTCATCCTTTCAATTTTTGAAATCCTATCGCGTAAATCATATGTAAATTTTGTTGTTACACCATTTTCATCAATAACGCTAACTAACTTTCCGTTATCCCAAGAATAACTTACAGCGGTAGAGTTTTGAATGGAATTAATGCTTGTAGTAATACTTGAAATATAATTTTCACTGTATTCCAAATTTATTATAGTTTTGAAAGAATCATACATACCATCACACAAACTGTATTCAGAATTCCTATCTTCGCGATTATTGGTGTAATGTATTTTACGTATTTTCTCATTTTCATATTCAAAATCAAATCTCGCATTTGTATGATCCACTATGCTATTAATACACGCATCGTCATCTCTACTAATTTCTATATATTCTGTTCCTCCAAATGGAGTTTCATACGATGAATTCACCAAATAAGAGTCTTCAAATTTTTTTATTTCAGCATATGCATTTTCTTCAACCACTTCTTCTAATATTAATAGGTCACCTTCATAATAAATCAAATACTCTTTATTTGTTACTTCCTCATGATATGCATTTCCATAATCATGTATATATAGTTTTGTGGAATTATCAGATAATGTTTGAATATAATTGTCAGAATCCAAAATTGGTTTTAATGTTTCATCAAAATTTGTCAATGCTTCATTCATTTTGTTACACATGAAAAAAGATAATTCTAAATTTGTTCCTTCGCCCGAATAATCAAATTCGTGAGTATTAAGCATTACTTCTCCCGATGCATCATTCAAATACACTTTACCGGCATATCCAAGATCAAGACAATGAAGTTCATTCTCGTTGGTTACCTCATTATTCTTAACATATTCTACTGTGATATATGGCTTATTGTTTGAGCTTCTTGTTGACGCGAACTGTACACCATCAGTTGAATCATTACCTGTTAACGCTAACAACTTATTTGAAGTATTATTATCCAACCAAGTGTTAATTGCCTTTGTTATGTTAAATCCTAAATAACCTTTATTGTTCCTGCATTCTTTATCCAAAATAATAAAGTCAGCACTACTCATATCTGAACGTTTTGAATATGTGATATTTTCAGCTGTATAATTTGTATTGACCATGTACATATTAAATGTATTTGCAATGGAATTATTAGATTCTGTCTTTTTATATACATTAAATTCTGCATTGGTTATCATACTATCAGTATCAATAAAAGACAAAGAATTAATGTTAAAATATGATTCTCTAACCGTACTAGAAGCGCCAAATTCTCCTCTAACATAAAGATTATCTTCACTATGATAATTCCATTTTTTAGAAAGATTACTGATATATCCGGAAGATATGTCATAATTATCTACAGTATTCCAAACTGATATATCCGGATCAATGATAACAGGATATACCCTTGAAGCATCTAACAGCCACTCAGAATTTGGAGAATACGATAATGTGTATTCGCCATTTCCCATATCATTTACAGATAAGGAAATATCATACGAACTATTATCATTTGAATCAAACATTACTGCCGGATTCAATAAGAAAATTTCATCTTCTCCATCAAGTAACGAAATAGAATTATCATCATTAACAGTTAAGTCCAAACCATTTGTCTCTAGACAATAATCAATTTTGAAATCATTTTCAGGTGCTTCATTAAGAATGATGTTTTCTTTAATAATGCTTGGCATAATTTGATACTCAAGGTCAATATTATCCAATACATTCTCATATTTTACCTCGCTTGTTGTCTTATCCTGTTGCAATTTATTTTGAATTTCATCTTCAAGCGTAGTTTCTTTAATGTCATTTTCAAAATTTGTAACCTT
This sequence comes from uncultured Candidatus Melainabacteria bacterium, assembly GCA_946055575.1. Classification (GTDB taxonomy): domain Bacteria; phylum Cyanobacteriota; class Vampirovibrionia; order Gastranaerophilales; family Gastranaerophilaceae; genus Zag111. The sequence goes on along the minus strand of CAMGGL010000079.1, from coordinate 376 downwards.
CGACTTACTTTTTGATATGTCATTTTTTAATGATAATGTGATGCTATAGTCATCTTTGGTGATTTTAATACCATCATTTTTATCAATAACCCTTGGCAGCTCAACAGAATAAGCATTATCAACATTTGATAGTGTATTTCTGTCTTTCTTAATAATTGTGTTATCAATATCATGATAATCTCCATCCTTATAATAACACAGGGAATCGGAAGAAATAGCAGTAACATAGGTCCCTTTTTCAGTTACAAATGTTTTACTATTTTCAGAACGTCTTTCTTCCTTTTCATAAAGAATTTCACTTTTATAATCGTTACTTTCAAAGGCGAAAACTGTCATAGGTAACGACGTCATTACCATAACCATTGAAAGCAATATT
>CAMGGL010000078.1 GCA_946055575.1 uncultured Candidatus Melainabacteria bacterium | reverse complement strand
AAGTTTTGTAAAATATCTCTTCTGATTTTTAACTTATTTTGTAACTATAGACATTACATAGTTTTCAGTAAAGTATTTGTTTGCTACTTCTATAATGTCCGCATCTGTCACACTATTGATAAGTTTTTCATATCGGTCTTTAAAGTCATAACCACGAGTTGAGGCTTCATACCAACCTGCATTTGAAGCCTTATCAAGGTTAGTTTCAAGACCAATAATATAATTTCCCAAAAGTTTTTCTTTTGCATCTTTCAATTCTTTATCACCTACATATTCGGTTTTTAGTTTTTTTATTTCATTAAATAATCCGTTTTTAGCTTTATCAAGAGTTGATGGATTTGTTCCGATATACATTACAAAACTTCCTCTTAAAACATTAGGTGAATATCCTGAGCCCAACTGATATGCCAAGCCTTCCTGCTCACGAAGATCTTTAAAAAGTCTTGAACTCATGCCTGTCCCAAGAATAGAATCTATAACTTGTAATGTAGCATAATCTTTTTCATCAAGAACACCGTTTACCTGCCAACCGAGAAATATCCAAGCTGTTTCAGTCGGCATTGTTTGGATTTTCTCACGCGGGGAAGTGACTTTTGTGATTTTTGGAATCTGAATAGCATAATCAAAACTGTCAATACATTCAGTTTTACTTGCAAAAATCTTATTTAGCTCTTGAACTGTTTTATCTTTATCAATATTTCCGTTTATTGAAATTACTGTATTTGCAGGGGCAAAAATCTTGTTATAATATTCTACAACATCATCACGCTTTATCTTTGGAAGATTTCGCTCTAACACATTTGACGAAATTGTATAAGGAGTATCTTTATATATCAATTCCCTGTATTCTTCAAGTGCACGCTGAAGTGGCAAATCCTTATTTTGCTTTATAGAATTGAGTTTATCAGATTTAACTTTTTCGATTTCAAACTCGTCAAAGGTAGCATTATTAACAACTTCATCCAAAAGTTCCAAAGTCTTTTCATATTCGTCTTTGGTAGTCAAGACAGAAATCGAAAAAGCATCGGCATTTGAGGAAGGTATAATTTTTATTCCGTTATCCTCCAAAATTTGAGATAACTCAAGAGAGGTATAGTTTTTAGTACCTTTAAGCATCGTAGAGGCTGTCAAATTAGCAGTTCCTGCAATCTTATCGAGTAACTGTCCGCCTTTTGCATATACTTTAATCGCAATTATATCATTTGACGAATTTGGAGTATAAAGTAACGTAGCTCCGCTTGATAACTTATATTTTTGAGTTTCATTATTTTGGCTTACAAGTTCTGCATCTCCATTTGGCCGGGTCAGATTTGCAACCGGAATATTTTCTGCTCCTTCCGGAAGTAAAACAGATACTGCGCTGCGATTTTCGCCGAGATATTTATTTGCAACTTTTTTTACGTCCTCTTTGGTTACATTTTTTATATTATTCAAATAATTATCATAAAATTTTATATCATTTGTCAACGCCATTGTGTAACCAATTTCGGTCGCAATGTTAGTTACTGATTCTCTTGAATAATAAGTCGTTCGTTCTATAAGATTTTTGGCAAGCTGCAATTGCTCATCCGTAACGCCTTTTTGCTGAATTTTTTCTATCTCGTCAAAAATTACATTTTGAACCTGTTTGCACTTTGCAGGCTCAAAATCTGCAGAAATATAAAAAATTCCGTCATCTCGCATTGTAAAATTACCGGCATCTACTGAGAATGCAAGACGCTTTTTTTCTTTTAAAACTTGATTTAAGACAGAAGAACGACCTTCTCCCAAAATTGTCGCCAAGACATCTAAAGCGTACGCATCTTTCTCATCAATAGCAACACCTCGAAAACCTATCACCATATAACCGGATTCGGTTTTTATGTACTGAACTTTCTTTTGTTGCTTTTCCAATTGAGATTCTTTTGGATATATTATTTTTGTTTGTTTTTTATATTCGGCATTAAAAGTTTCTTTAATCCTTTCCAGCACATGCTCAGTATCTACATCACCAATTACAATTGTAATCATATTGGCAGGAGAATAATGTTCATTATAAAAATTCAAAACTTGCTCTCTTGTAATAGTTTCGATAACCTCACTTTTACCGATTACCTTTCTTTTATAAGGATGATTTGTGTATAACATGGAATTTAAATTTTCTTGAAGAATTTTTTGCGGAGAAACCAAATCTTTATTAATTTCTTCAAGTACAACTTTTCGTTCTTTTTCCAGTTCATTACGAGGGATAAGCGGATGCATCATCATATCTGCATGGAGTTCCATCGCCAAATCAAAATCTTTTGAAGGTATAGTTACGTAATAATGAGTAAAATCTTTACTGGTTGCAGCGTTTGTAATCGCACCCTTTGTTTCCAAAATTTTATCAAATTCACCTGGTTCATGATTTTTTGTTCCTTTGAAAAATAAATGTTCCAAAAAATGTGCAACACCATTATTTGAATCATCTTCATCTATTGAACCCGTTTTTATCCATGTGTCAATAGTTACGATAGGATTGTTTTTTACTTCTTGTATTACAACAGTCTGTCCATTATCCAGTTTGTACATTTGAGCACCTGCTGCCCATGCCATATTTCCGCAAAGTACAATTGCCGCTATAATTATATATTTTTTCATATTGACCTCTTTTTAGATTTTAAATAAACTATATAAAACTTTAATCCCTAACTATCTATCCATATTACCAAATCTTAGATTAAACTTCTTGCAAAATATTTGTAGACTTGAATTTTTTTGGAGATTTCATTGCAATATATTCTTTCAGAAATTCAAAAGTCACATCACAAACCTTTTCATTTGCTTTTGACTCATATTCGCCCTTTTCGTCAAAATCATTGATTAGCATCTGACGGAAAAAATTTCTCAACTTGTACGGCAATTGTTTCTTATTATAGTGAACATGGTTTGCACAATCCTGACAAACTATTCCCCCAAGTTGAGGCACCAAATACAATGTCTCGTTTTCAACCTTGTTATGACAGCATAAACAATTATCCAGCTCAATTGAAAATCCTGATTCTTTCATCATTTTGAGTTGGAATTTGATTACCGCTAACAGAATTTCTACTTTATTTTCCGCAGTTGAAACAGAGTTTAAAGTTTTATATAACAGATTATAAATCACTTCAGAACAAGGATCATCCTCAATTCCAAAATTATGCACAACTTCTGAAACATACATTGAATAACAAATCTTATCCATATCCTGACGAGTTTTATAGAAAGAATTAACAACCTCTGCCTGACAAATAGTATCTAAATTTCGTCCCTTGTGAAGCATAAGCGTATTTGCAACAAGTAAATCCATACGGGCACCAAGCTTACTTTTGGGCTTTTTAACCCCTTTTGCTACCCCCCTTATAAGTCCTTTTTCTTTTGAATACATGACAATGATTTTATCAGATTCGCTCAAATTATAGGACTTTAAATTTATTGCGTCTGTTATAAAACTGTTTTGCATAATAATATTATTTGTTTGCGCTTGTTCCGTGATAAATACCGCGCATCATTTGTTCTAATTCAGATTTATTGTCAGAATACGTAAGAGCAGTTTCCTGAGAAATTTTCCCTTCATTATACAACCTGTACAATGACATATTCATCGTTGTCATGTTGTTGAAAGAGCCTTTTTTAACCAACTCGTAAATCTGTTCCAATTCATCTTTTTGAATAAAGTCTTTTACGGTTGGAGTAACAACAAGAATTTCTGCAGCAGGAACACGAGAACCACCTTCTACTGTCGGCACGAGTTTTTGAGAAATCGTACCCCTTAAAGTATTGGCAATCTGACTTCTGACAAAAGCTCTTTCATTCGGGTCAAACAAGTTGATTATACGAGAAACTGTTTGAACAGAATCATTTGTGTGAATTGTTGATACAACAAGGTGACCTGTTTCTGCAGCTTTTAACGCAGATTCAACAGTTTCTCTGTCTCTTATTTCACCGATAAATATTACATCAGGGTCCTGTCGCAGGGCGTATTTTACACCATCTGAAAATGACGGGGTATCAATCAGCAACTGACGCTGAGAAACAATTGATTTTTTATTTGAAAAAATAAATTCGACCGGATCCTCAATAGTTACAATATGCTTTGAAGTTGTCATATTGATGTAATCAATCAAAGATGCAATCGTTGTTGATTTACCCGAACCGGTAGGTCCTGTGACAAGCACCAAACCGTTATTAAAAGTCGCAAATTCTTCTAATGTTGTAGGCAAATCCAACTCTTTAAATGTTTTGATATAGTACGGAATTGCACGAATTACCATAGCCGTTTTACCAAGCTGTCTGCTCATATTAACACGAAAACGTGAACATCCCGGAATTTCATAAGAAAAATCGATATCAAAAAATCTGGTAATTCTGTCTTTCAAGTGTGGCGGAGCAACCGTTCTTATTACAAATTCTATATCCTCACTTGTAAGAGGAGGTAAATTAATCCTCATTATCTGACCCGATACACGAATTGCCGGTCTTTCACCTTCACAAATATGCGCATCAGATGCTCCTACAGATACTGCATCTCTCAAAAAATCTTCAATATAAAAATCATTACTGCTCATGAATTATTCTCTCCCGCATACAGTATAACATTTATTTAAGTTTTGCACAACATTATTATTATGGTATCATTCAGTTGTTGGAATTATGATTGAATTTGAACAAATTAGGGACATCATACAAAACAAGAATTTCCTGATGTTTTCAACATCTCTTGTATTTATGTGCGGTATATTAGCTTGTTTTTACGGACACGCAACAATTATCGCAGCAATTTTTACTCTGATAATTCTGTCATTATTATATCTTAAGGTAATTGATATAAAACATTTTCTGATATTCATAACAATTTTTTATTTTGGTTTTTTCTTAACATTTTTTAAGATTAAAAACCATGATGACCTGCTACCGACAGTTCCGACAGATACGGAAATTTCAGGACAAATTGTCACAATCCCAAATATCACAAGCCCGGACAAGGTAAAGTTTTTTATGCAGGTTGAACGGGTTAAAGGTGAAAAAATCAACGCAAAAACATTTGTTACAATTAACGGTGACGAAAGTATTACAAATAAACTTAATATAGGAGAAAAAATAAAAGTAAACGGACATTTGCGAAAGCCTTTTTCTTCGACTAATCCGTCACAATTTGATTATAGTGCGTATTTGAAGAATTTTAATACCTTTACCGTCATTTATGCAAATTTTTCAGACGTTGAAATTTTAGATGACAAATTATCTTTACGTTGGAGATTTTTACAAAACTTGAATAATACTCGAAACAGAATATTAAAAGTTCACGCAAAATACCTAAAATCACCTAATCTAGAGATACTGGGCGGGATTGTATTTGGAGATGATGCTGTTTCAACTCCTGAATATATAAAAAATTCATTTATCAATTCGGGATTATTACATATCCTCGCGGCTTCAGGTATGAATGTAGCATTTATTTATACCTTTTGGTTTTTCATATTAAAATTTTTAAAAATACCATTCCGATTGAGAGTTCTGTCAGGAATGATTGTTGTCATATTATATACGTTAATGACAGGGCTTGGCGCATCCGTAATCAGAGCCGCTTTGATGTTATTATTTGTTCTCGCGGGAAAACTAATTGACAGAGATGCTCACAGCATTTCCTTATTATCTTTTGTAGCCGTATTGATGCTAATATACAATCCCGCATACATTAATGATGTAAGTTTTCAACTCTCGTTTTTAGTCACTTTCGGACTCCTAAGTACAGCCAATATAATTTTTCAAAAACTTGAAAAAATTCCTAACTGGATAAAAATACCGATTTTAATTCCGATTGTCGCTCAGCTATGGGTTGCACCTATTCAAATGTTTTATTTTAACAGCTTTAGTCTGTATTCCGTATTCGCAAATATCTCAACCGTAAGTATTCTAAGTTTAATAAGTTTTGGAGGTTTTGTCAGCTCAGTAATTTCTATCATCACTCCGTTAGCAGATATTACCTGCAAAATTTTCGATTTCTTTTTGAATTATTTGTTATCGGCACTTGTTTTTATCTCAAACTTCTTTGCCGGACTAAAATACTGCCTTGTGCAAACCACGCACCCAAATATTTTACAACTTTTGCTATACTATTTCGGTCTGGTCACGTTTTCATACCTAATAAAATTCAACAAATACAAACAAGCGCTAATTTCGGTTTTTATAATTGGCATGATATTGACAGCAACTACATTTAAGCCTATTTCTAAAGACCTTGAAATCATAGCATTTGACGTCCAAAACGCAGATTCGTTCCTGATAAAAACCCCGCAAAACGAATATTTTATGATAGATACAGGGAAAGCACCTTATGAAAGCGGGAATTCACAAGCTAAAATCATAATGCTTAAATATTTAAAAGACAGAGGAATAAAGAATTTAGAAGGAGTAATCGTAACGCACTTTGACAATGACCATTCCGGCGGAACAACAGAAATTATCACTAACACAAACACAAAAACCCTCTACCTTAATTCACCAAAAGCGGATACACAAACTGCAGTTAACATCTTCAAGACTGCAAAAGAAAATAATCAGCGTATTGTAATAACCAAAAACAACGAAGAAATATATTCGGAAAACAACTTGTCAATAAAGACCTTTAAGGCAAATATCAAAGGCAAAAATGCAAGTAATGAATGTTCCACAGTTACTCTTTTATCCTACAAAGATTTTGACATACTTTTTATGGGTGATGCCGGAGTCGAAGCTTTTAATGAAATCAAAAAATATGTCCCAAATGAGGTTGAAGTTTTAAAAGTCGGTCATCATGGAGGACCTAAAGTTGTCGATGAAGATATGCTAAAGCATTTAAATACAAAAATTTCGTTGATTTCCACAGGTATAAATACTTTTGGACATCCAAATCACGGAACCTTAGACATTCTGCGAAATACCAAAATTTTACGAACAGACAGATTAAATTCTATAAAAATCACAACAGACGGAGAAATATATAAAATTTACTCATACGACCCACATGAAAAATTTTACGAATTAATGAATATTTTTTCAGCAAAATAATTTTTCAAAATGAGGAGATATTGACAAAATTAACGTAGATTTTACACTTATTTACATTTTTCAAAACACTTGCTATTGCAGAGTTTCAGACATTACCCAAACGCAGATTTTCATCTTAGGGGTTGAAATTTTAAATTTTTGTAATATTATGTACACATAATCACATTCAAAAAAGACGAAAATCTTATCAAAAAGTAAGAACCAAAAGTAGTCTTTGGAGAATTTCAATTTACAACTAGAGGATTACATTTTGAAAAAATTATTACTATTCACTATTGCACTAGTGTTCATGTGTTGTGCGCCGGTGCAAGCAGCCAATGTAAATACCGTGAAGGCAGCGATAGTAAAACATTCTATTGAAATGGGTGTAGATCCGGCAATCGCATTAAGTATTGCCAAAACAGAATCAGGTTTCAGACACGAGGCAAGAAGCTCACACGGAGCTGTCGGTGTCTTTCAACTTATGCCTTCTACCGCAAGAAGAATGGGGTTAAACCCATATAATCTTGATGACAACATCAAGGGCGGTATAATGTATTACAAATCAATGTACAAAATGTTTGGATCAATGGAGCTGGCTTTAGCAGCATACAACGCGGGCCCTGCAAACGTAAAAAAATACAGAGCGGTACCTCCGTTTAGCGAAACAAGAAGATTTGTCGCAAAAATAACGGCAGATTATAAGCAATACAAAGCTCATCCGGATCCGGCAATGATTGCGGCTAAAAAACCTGCTACAACCGCTCCGAAAGCAATTTCAGGTGCTCAGGTTATCGCACAAACTCCGGCAATCAAGGCTGCGCCTTTGCCAATGGTAAAAATCGAACAATCCCGAAACTTAAATGCGGAATTTGTTAAAGAGGTACCAATGGAAGTCGAAGTTAAATCTCAGTCCGTTGCAATCTAATTTTTGGTTATGAGAGTTAAAAAAAGATGAAATACTAATATGTATTTCATCTTTTTTATTTATATCCTTCCAAATTTAAATATATTAAACAAAGAATATTGTTTTTTACTGCCCTTTTCTCTTACTTTAAACAAAGTTATTCCAAATACTTTAAAACGATATGTTTTAGGCTCGTGAGAAGAAATATCAATATTATGTTCTTGAATAAAATCATTTGCCTTTTTGTGTGCATATATACTGTCTTGGTTTGCTTTTTTATTTCTCTGTTTTACTGTTGAATTATTTCTTCTAAAATAATAATAGTAAACATCTGGAACAACTACCATTTTTCCTAAAAAATACAATACTTGAGGTGTAAAAATACAATCTTCAAAAATTATTCCTTCCTCAAATTTTAAACCTATTTTAGTTAAACTTTCTTTTTTGTATATCTTATTCCATATATAAGATTTCTCAGGAACATCACATAACTCAAATTTTAAATTTACATTATCTGTCACAAATAAATCATTAAATGTTAAAAATTTTCGTTGTTTTGGTCCGGTGACCCTTATCACACCTGCAACTGCTATATCTGCATCTACTCTTACAGCCTGCTTATACAAAGACTCAAAATAATTTTTATCTACCCAATCATCAGAATCAACAAAACCTATAAACTCACCCTTAGCAACATCAATCCCTTTATTTCTAGCTGCCGACTGTCCTGCATTATCCTGATTAATGAGAATAATTCTTTTATCCTTATCTGCATAGTCTTTTAATATTGCCGTAGATCTATCTGTTGAACCGTCGTTTACACAAATGATTTCAATATCTTTCAATGTTTGGTTTACCAAGCTATCCAAACACTTTCCCAAATATCGTTCTACATTGTAAACAGGTACGATTATTGAAACCTTTATTTTATCATCCGTATTCATATATCCCCCAGCCAGAATTAATAGTGTCAAGTGTACTTTTTGAAAGTTTTTACATGTAATACATTTATATTATACATGCACAGCTATTAATTTCAATATATTTTTACAAGCAATACCATGTTCAAATCTACATAATACTAACCTACTCTTTATAAGGTAAATAAATTTATATATTATTCGGAGTTTTTATATGAATCT
>CAMGGL010000077.1 GCA_946055575.1 uncultured Candidatus Melainabacteria bacterium | reverse complement strand
TCGAACGCATGACCTACCGCTTAGAAGGCGGTTGCTCTATCCAGCTGAGCTACCAGGGCTTATCCGCTAAAATTTGTTTATTTATTAACGGCTACAAAATTATAATATCACGAAAAATTTTTCATGCAACTAATTTTATTTTTTTCCCGAAATGTTAAATAGTACTTAATGTTTACTTGTAAAAAAAGTTTTTAGGATGATAATTGTTATAGAGGTTTTTACATGGCAAACACACTTGTTTATAAACTGGACGGAAAAACATATATTAATCTGACAAACAGATGCACAAACAACTGTATATTTTGTCTTCGCAAAGATAAAGATGATGTATGCGGGCAAAATATGTGGCTTGAGAATGAAGATTTTACAACAGATGATGTCATTTGCCAGTTTGAAAAACTTAAGCCTGAAACACCAAATGCGCAAAAAACTGAAGTTATTTTTTGCGGATACGGAGAGCCGCTCTTAAAATTAGAAATTTTAAAAGAAGTCGCTAAATACATAAAAACAAATTATTCTGATACAAAATTGAGAATAAATACTAACGGACATGCCAATTATGTATATAAAAGAAACATCGTTCCGGAACTTGTAGGACTGATTGATGAAATTTCCGTAAGCTTGAACGGAGAAAATGCAAAAGAATACAATGAACTTTCTCAACCGAAATTTGAAGGAGCTTATGAAGAAGTTAAAAAATTTATTAAATGTTGTTCGGAGTCAGGCATAAAAACAGTATCTTCTATCGTTGACGGTTACAAAGGCAGACGACTAAACATTGAAAATTGCCGAAAAATTGCGCAATCACTTGGTGCAGAGCTAAGAGTTCGAGAATGGATACAAAACGGATACTAAACCTCTCCAAAATAAAGTAAGTTATTGCATATGCCCTATTGGCTAATAAGTTGACACTATCAGAAAAATTTGATATACTGGAACAGTCAAATTTAATTAAGGAGAGTAAGTAATGAAGAAGATTTTAACACTCGGTGCAGTGCTTGTTGCATCAGTGGCTATGGCAGTTCCTGCTTTTGCCGTTAACTGGATTCAAATTGGTCCAAATCACTATATTGATTCTGACAGTATCAGAAGATCTCATGACTATGGTACCTACACATTTGATACAAGATATGTTGGCGAATACGAACCGTTAGAAGAAATCAACGGCAAAAAAGTTTGGACAATCAACACAAATTCATACATTGATTGCAGAAACGCTTACGGTAAAACTTTAACATACACAGCTTTAGACAAAGATTACAAAGTCGTAGCTCGCGGTAAAGATATCCAAAAACAATGGTATGCACTAAACACTCCGGGTGGTCGTGGTAACGAATCTTTTGTATTTGTATGTTCTGATAGATACCTTGACAGATATCACAACTATCACCGTATGTGGTGGTATTAATAAGATAAAAAGTCTTATATATAACAAAAATCTGTACGCTCTCGTGTACAGATTTTTTATGTATTTTTTGTAATAAACATTACATTAAAAATTCTGTTTTGTGTATAATAATAGTATGGGTGAATTAGTATCCGAACATGACCATATAAGGATATAATTATAAGCCAAAAGTTGATTATTAGCTAATACAAAATATTTTATATCGGGATATTTAGGAATAATACGGATTCACACCATTAGTAAGGAGTAATATTAAATGAACATTCAAAGAATTCAAAATCAACCAAGTTTTAACGGCGTCATAAGCATTTCCGAAAAAATAAGTCCGAAATTAAGGGGCGATATAGCTAAAGCAGTAGAAAATATTGATATATCTAAGAAACCTTATGATTTATTTATAAAAAACATTGAAAATGATAACTTCTTGGCTTTTCAATTAGTAAATCCTAAAGCTGACAATGAAAAATATACAGTGATGGTTCATAAGAATTTACAAAAGGGTAACTTTATTGGCGATTCCCTGACTGAAGTATTTCAAAAATATGAACAATTACTAGCAAGTAAGAAAAACAAATAAGAATTATACATTTATAAATAATAAAATTACGAAAAAGAAAGGACGTAAAACATGAACAGTAATTTAGACAAAATCATGAAACCAAAGTCAATTGCGGTTGTTGGTGCTTCTACAAAAGAACATACAATCGGATCCGACATCATGAAAAGACTGCAAGAATACAATTTTAACGGAAACATCTACCCGGTAAACCCTAAAGGCGGAATTATTGAAGGTTTACAAGCATACACTTCTGTTTTGGAAATTCCTGGAGAAGTTGATCTTGCTATCATCGTTGTTAACGCTAAATTCGTTTTAGATACAATTGATCAATGCCACCAAAAAGGTATCAAAGGCTTGTGTATCATTACTGCCGGATTTAAAGAAACCGGTAAAGAAGGTGCTGAAGCTGAAAAACAATTGTTGGCAAAAGTCAGAGAATATGGTATGAGATGTGTTGGTCCTAACTGTTTAGGCGTTGTTAACACTAACCCTGAAATCAGAATGGACGGATGTTTTGCTGAAAGTTTACCGGAACGTGGACATATCGGTTTTGTTTCCCAATCAGGTGCTTTAGGCGGCGGTATATTGAATATTTTGAAGGACCTTAACTTAGGTTTTGCTCAATTTATTTCAATCGGAAACCAAGCAGACGTTAATGCAGAAACTGCTCTTGAATACTGGGAAAATGAAGATGATGTTGAACAAATACTTCTTTATATGGAATCAATCCAAAATCCTGCAAACTTCAGACAATTAGCATCAAGAATTTCTAAGAAAAAACCTGTATTAGCATTGAAAGCAGGACGTTCTGCAGCCGGAGCTTCTGCTGCATCTTCTCACACAGGTTCTTTAGCCGGTGCAGACAAAGCTGCTAATGCTTTACTTGCTCAATCAGGTGTTATCAGAGAATATTCTTTGAAAAACTTATTTGCAACAGCAAAAGTTTTTGCTAACTGCCCTATTCCAAAAGGTGACAGAGTAGCAATTATCACAAACTCTGGCGGTCCTGGTATCATGGCAACCGATGCAGTTTGCGAATACGGTATGCAAATGGCTAAAATTACTGATGAAACAAAAGAAAAACTCAGAAGTTTCTTACCTTCTGCAGCTTCTGTTAAAAACCCAATCGATATGATTGCATCAGCACCTATCGAACACTATAAAGAAACATTAAAAACAGTTATTGCTGACCCTAATGTTGATATGATTATTACAATTTACTTACCGTTCTTAGGTTTGAAAGATATTGATGTTGCTCAAGCTCTAATGGAAATTAAAGCTGAACATCCTGAAAAACCTGTTATCGGCGTATTTATGACAAAGAGCGAATTCTTTACAAAACTTTCAAATATGGATGTTAATATGCCGTTCTTTATGTACGCAGAAGAAGCTGCTGACGGTTTGAACAGATTAAATCAACAAAGAAAATGGATGGAAAGACCTGTTGGTCAAATCCCTGTATTTGATGTTGACAGAGAAAAAGCAAAACAAATTATCAGACAATCATTGTCAGAAGGTCGTGCTCAATTAACAACACGCGAATCAATCGATGTTCTTGATGCTTACGGTATCAGAGTTTGCAAATCAGGATTTGCAACAAACGAACAAGAAGTTGTAGAAGTTGGTAATTCTATAGGTTACCCTGTTGTTATGAAAATGACTTCTAAAACAACATCTCACAAAACAGATGTTGGTGGTGTAAGAGTTAATATTCAATCAGAAGAACAATTAAGAGCAGAATATCAAGACTTAATCGCGAAATTAACAGAAAAAGGACTTATTGACGGTTTGGAAGGTGTAATCATTCAAGAAATGGTTAAAGGTAACCGTGAAATGGTTTGCGGTATCGCAACAGATCCTCAATACGGTCCGATGATGATGTTCGGCTTAGGCGGTGTATTTATTGAAGTTATGAAAGACGTAACATTTAGAATTGCTCCGCTAACTGATGTTGACGCTTCTGAAATGATTAAATCAGTAAAAGCATACAAATTATTAGAAGGTGCAAGAGGTACAACACCTGCTCAAATGGATCAAATCCAAGAAACTCTATTGAGATTATCTCAATTAGTTCACGATTTCAGCTTCATTGACGAATTAGATATTAACCCATTGTTAATCTCTGAAAAAACAGGTGAAGGTATTGCAGTTGACGGACGTATCAAGGTTAGACTTGAAGAAGCACAACAAGCTCTAAGCTCTATGTGCGGTTCTTGCTCTTGCTGCCATTAATTAACTAAAAAATACAAAAACTCTGTCGAAAAACGACAGAGTTTTTTTTGTAAAAATAAATACAAATTTTTATGCAGGAGTAATTGAACTATCAAAGTAAAAAACATCAAGTTCAGGATCATATTTTACATCTTGAAAACTTATCACTTTAGGATCATTATTTAAGATAAATTCAGCCTGCCTGTTGCTAGAACCTGAGCACTTACCATGAAGTCCTTTATCTATACTCATATTGTGTAAAATTTTTGTATGTCCATCTTGTGTCACAGCCCATTCCCTTGCAAATCCGCCATCGAAAGTCAAAGATTTGAAACGGTTATCATCTATTTTTGAACTCTTGATTAACTCAATAAGCTGTCTTCTAAAGTTATCATCTCCGTATTTTGCAACCTGCATAGCATCAGCAAGCGTCAACTGCTTAGTTGACATAATATGCGAAAACAAATCCGTATGTTTAAAATTTTGGTATGTACCGGCATAATCATGAACTTTTATTTTTCGGGCTTTAAACATATTTTTCAAAGCTAAAAATTTAACTTTTCTTGTCATACTTTTATCAAGCGCAACTGAGGAAAACATACCGGTATCTCTTTCAGCTCGAAATACTGTAAACGGTTCTGTTATGGTAGTTCTTGATAAATAATTATGAAGATTTTGTACATCTTCAGGATTTTGATAAAACATATCACTTGATTCCACAAAACGACCTTCTGCAGCGCCCCCCCGCCTCATAATCATTAAATCCTCAGAGTTTAATCTATTAAGAGAGGAAACACTTCCGACACCCTCGATTTGTCTTATTTGAGGAACCGTAAGGGTTTCAAAAGTAGACCCGTTAAAATAGGATTCAAAATTCCCCAGCAAGTGACTTAAAGTTTCCTTATCAGGATGATTTATTAAATAATAATAAGCTTCTTTATTATGAGCTTTTAAAATAGTTAACTGTGCCAAATTACAACCATAAGGAACCTGAGGTTGATAAATTAATTTTTTTGTTACCTTATCATAGTCATAACTCACTTCAGGCAAAGTTTTATACAATTCAGAAATCTCATCAAATGTTTGTCTCAACTCTTTTTCGGGCATAATGCTTACCGCTTTCAAAAAAGCTTCGTCATTAAAATAAGGGAAACCACTTTTGAAATTCGGATGATTAGAAATAAAATCAAATTTACCCTGATCAATACTGTACAACTTTTTATAAAAATCTCTTTTGGTACTACAATTGTCAAGTGTATCAAACACATCTTGAAGCTTTTTAGGAACTGCGTCTGCTGCACAATGCACAAATTCATCTTGTTTTATAGAGTTTGTACAATGTAAAATATCATCAGCTTTTCCGGCAACATTTGCTGCACGACGGCAACCTCTAAGAGGCAATATTTCAGAAATTGCATGACTTGCACGATTTACAAAAATAGATAGATAACCCATAAATATTCCTTCCAATTTCCCTTACATCATTAATAAAGGATAATTTTTATGAATAATTGCATATTTGTTAAGTTATATTAAGCCCCAATCCAATTAAAATGACCGACAACCAAACCAAAAAGTGCAGATATACCTAAATAAAAAAGCGGGTCGCGTTTTTTTATCAATCCTGAAATTAACAGAGCCAATAATAAAAGCGTACCTAACAAATGAAGATTTGAAGTAAAAATCAATCTAATACCAACTGCGGATAACAACGCACACCCTGCGGCTTTCAAACCTCTGATTGCACCTTTTACAGATTGATTAGCTTTAAATTTATCCAAGAGTTTTGAAACTATGGTTACAATTATAAAAGATGGCAGAATAATTGCCGTTGTAGCAATCATTGAGCCTAAGATACCTGAAGTTGTAAACCCTGCAAAGGTTGCCATATTAACACCGACAGGTCCCGGAGTTATAGATGATATTGCAAGCATATCTGTTAACTGCTTCGAGGAATACCAATGATATTTTTCGGCTATATCATATAAAAACGGTAATGTTGCGTATCCGCCGCCAAAAGAAAATACTCCGACATGAAAGAATTGCACAAACAACTGAAGATACAACATTATTTAACCTCCAGTTTTTGATTGATTATCCCTGCTATCACAGCACCTATTATAATAAGAGATAGCGAAACTTTGCCATATAGTGCCAAAATTAACGAACCGATATATATAGCAAGCGAAAATTTGTCTACTACGGATTTTGACCACATTTCTTTTACTGCAAGGAATAGCAACACGATAACACCAATACCTACACCCCAAAAGATATGTTGAACACTCGGTTTTGCAATAAGTTCGGCTAAAATTGACGCCAGTAAGACTATTGCCAAAAATGCAGGTAAAATCATTCCAACAATTGCAGCAATTGCACCTGCCGTTCCCAGAAGTTTTCTTCCTGTAAAAATTGCAGTATTTGCAGCAATAATTCCCGGTAATGATGCTCCTATTGCGTAATATTCACACAATTCATCAGAAGTTATCCATTTTTTCTTTTCAACTAACTCACTTGTTAATAATGGCAGAATTACATACCCACCACCAAGCAAAAGAGTTCCGACTTTAAAAAAAGTTTTAAATATAGTGTAAATCGATTTCTCCATAATCTAAATATATCACGAAACTCTATGTCGGTAAATATAAATATTATTAAGAAATCTTAATAAATAAAAAAATAACGCAATTTTTTATAAAGAAAATACTTTATAAATATAAGGTTAGGTAAAATATTATAAGGTAGGGATTATTATGGTTACACAGACAGTTTTATCACCACTGGGAAATTTAAATTCACTTTCGCCACTGGCAGGGAATATGGGAAATATGAACGGTTTAGGAACAGGCTCACTCGGGCTTGCTAATTATGCAGACGATATAATGATGTCAGGATTAAATTTTAATCTCCAGAACAATTTACAACCGACAACTCAAACCGGCGGACAAGCTCTAACAGGACAAACTCCGCTCCCGTTAAATCAAACAACGCAACAGACAACAACTCAAACAACCAATGCGCAACAAAGTTTCACTTCAAACAGCGAACAACTTCCAAGTGAACTTGACGGGTTACTTGTTCAACAGGATAAAGGAGTTGCCTGCACAGAAAACGGAAATACCTATAAAAAGTCGACTTTAGGAAAACTTGTCGGCGGAATTGCAGGATTTTTCACTCCACTTGCAAGCAAAATAGTTGACCTTATGAAAGGCGGAAAGATTAGCGAATTATTTAAATTTAAACAATTGGCAATTGTATGCCCGGCACTTGCTCTTGCTGGAGTTGGAATAGGTGCGTTAGTTGACGGTTTTATCAACACAAAGAATGCACAAAAAGCAGATGAAAGAGCTTTAGCAAAAGAAGCTGAAGATACTACTGTCCAAAACAATCAGCCTCAACAAATAAAAGAACAGACAATTAATACAATTGCTTAACATTTATACTTACATATAGCAATAATATCTCCTTGCAATACTTTATATATATAAGGGGATATTATTTATATGGGAAAAGAATTTGTAAATGTTGACTTGGTAAGGCTTTCGCAAACAGCACTACCGATTGCAAGAGATTACGATAAAGATAAAAACGGAACGCTGAATAAAAGCGAGTACACAAATTTTATGACAGAATGGAATAAAGAACACAAAGACCAAAGTCCGTTACTAATGCAACTTCACACAAAAACTCTCACACCACAAGCACTTGAGCTCGCTAAAAAATGCGATATTGACAGCTATAAAGGTGTCTTAACCGAAAATGAATTAAAACAATTTATGGATTTATGTGAGAAAAAAAAGATTACAAAGATATTTAAATCAGGAACATCGGTTAAGACAATATTAACAGGTGAAAGCGAAACTGAAGTAGCTTCCAAAACCGCCTATAAAAACAATGACGACAACATCCTAAGCGAAGTAAATATAAGATCGGCTTTACTTAGGAATTGGATGAAACTTGACTTAATGAGTTTTAAAGGCTCAGACAAATTTTTCCACGCCGTCGGCAATTACGAAGCGATGAGGTCAGGCTCGGAAGCAATAGTCAAAGAAGTTTGCGCCGGACAAGATGAGGACAAACGAAAGAACACAAAACGTCCTGAAGCTGACTTTACTGAAGATTTATACGCGAATTGGCTTGGACGCGAGCTTTATAAGATGTATCCTGACAAATGCCCGCAAGATCTATTCAAAGCACTCGCACCAACAGGTTTTGATATAGAAACAAGCAAGAAATCTTTATATAAAATCGGATGCAAAAAAAATAAAGAAAAAGACAATTGGTTAAGTAAAAAAGTTAAACAGTATAGCGAATATTTCAAACTTGATTACGTTCGCAAGCGGATAAAAGAAGAATTTTTTGGCATATTTTAATATGCCCGAATGTGGGATGAAAAAACTCACAAACCTGTTTTTAATATTTGAGTAAAAACAGGAGGTGAATATGTTTTATAACGTTGTAAAAGCAAAAGATCTAGCAGATTTAGACGGAAAAGAATTAAAAAAAGAAACTCTTATGGAAGATAATGGCAATTGTCTTTCTATCGTAGCGCTAAAAAAAGATAAAATTATTGACACGCACATATCAACAAAAGATGCTGCGGTATATGTATTGGATGGGGAAATAGAAATCCACTTTGACGCTGAAAAGTTTACGCTTGATAAGGGTGAGATGATAATGTTCAAAAAAGACAAAGAACACAAAGTTTTCGCTAAAAAAGATTCAAAATTTCTTCTTATTAAAATATAAACAATAAAGCCGGTAAATATACCGGCTTTAATCTAAAAATACGTTATTTTCATTCAAAACTTTTTCTATTTCCTGCAACCTTGTATCTATCGGGAATAATTTATACAATGCCCTGAAATTTCTCAAAAACATTTTACGCGAAAAATAGTTTGATAGTAGGTCTTTTGGATATCCGCTACTAAAAAACTTTTGGAAATAACAAATACTTTCTTCATATTTTTTTAATTT
>CAMGGL010000076.1 GCA_946055575.1 uncultured Candidatus Melainabacteria bacterium | reverse complement strand
TAAGGAAAATAAAGGTCTAACGCGTATGTCATCCTGAATTTATTTCAGGATCTTATTAAAACACTAAATTGATAAAATGCCAAAAATAAGCGGGCAACGAGACTCGAACTCGCGATCTTCTCCTTGGGAAGGAGACATTCTACCACTGAACTATGCCCGCAGGTTTCGTCTACATCACAATTATATCACTAAAATTTTCATAAAACAATCAGATAAAAACTTTTTAATTTTACCACTTGTGCCATAATTGTGGCATTAAAAATTTTGTAAAATTTTGAACAAAAATTTATATTTTTCGTTTTAAAATATATAGGAGGTATTATGAAAAAGTTACTCGGAATTCTACTTGCATTATTAATATTTTCAGGAATGAGTATGGCATCAAATGTTAACAGTTATGACCAATATGGTATGAAGACCGGCTCGTATAAGACGAACGGGAATACGACAACCGAGTATGATAGATATGGGCAAAAGCAAGCAACATTCAGGACAAATGGGAACACAACAAATATTTATGATCGTAATGGTCTAAAAGCAGGTTCATTCAAGCAATTTGGAGATACCACAACTGAGTATAACAAATATGGACAAAAAGTCGGCACTTACAGAACGAATTCAAACGGAACGACCACAAAATACGACAGATACGGACGTAAAACAGGTTCATTCAAAACCGATTCATACGGCAGAACAACCGAATACGACAGATACGGACGCAAAGTCGGCTCTTATAAATAAGTAGGTTTGATTTTATCTTCCGATTTGTTTATATTCAAATCCCTTTTCTTGCATCCTTTCCATATCATATTGGTTTCTACCATCAAAAATGATTGGTTTATTCATCAATGACTTAATTTTTTCAAAGTCAGGACGTCTAAATTCGTTCCATTCTGTTAATAGCAATAAGGCATCAGCTTTTTCTAAAGCTTCATAAGCATTTTTTGAATATGTAATTTTATCGGCAAAGTGGAATTTAGCAGATTCTACTGCTTTAGGGTCATATGCTTTAACTTTTGCACCTCTTTCTAGGAGTGCATTGATAATTGTGATAGCGGGAGCTTCTCGCATGTCATCAGTTTTTGGTTTGAATGCTAATCCCCAAACAGCAAAAGTAATTCCTGTCAGATTTTCACCGAAGCATTTTGTAATTTTTTCGACAAACAGGCTTCTTTGTTTTTTATTTGTATTATCTGCAGCTTTGATAATAGCCATATCACAATTATTTTCAGTTCCTGTTTTGATTAAGGCTTTAACATCTTTAGGGAAACAACTGCCGCCATATCCTAAGCCCGGAAATAAGAATTTATTACCGATACGACTGTCTGTTGTGATACCTACACGAACCATTTCGGCATCAGCACCGACTTTTTCACACAAATTGGCAATTTCGTTCATAAATGAAATTTTTGTGGCTAAAAATGAGTTAGCTGCATATTTAGTCATTTCAGCAGATTTAACATCCATTACAATAACTCTGTTACCAGTTCTGAAAAACGGAGAATAAATATCTTGCATAATTCTGGTTGCTTTGTCAGAATTTGAGCCAATAACAACTCTATCAGGGTGTAAGAAGTCATCAACTGCATTACCTTGTTTTAAGAACTCAGGGTTTGATACAACATCGAATGGGTGAGTTGTATATTGTTTGATTAGTGAAGTAACTTTTTCTGCAGTACCTACGGGAACAGTTGATTTATCTACAATAACTTTGTAGCCATTCATAGCTTTTGCAATTTGTTCGGCTACTTTTAGAACATATTGCAAATCACAAGAGCCGTCTTCTCCTTGCGGAGTGCCTACAGCAATAAAGCAAACTTCTGAATCTTTAACGGCTTTATCAATGTCAGAAGAGAATGTCAAACGATTTTCTAAAACGTTTGATTTTACAAGTTCTTCTAACCCTGGCTCATAGATTGGAATGATACCAGCTTCAAGTTGTTTTAATTTATCATGGTTGTTGTCGACGCAAATCACGTCGTTACCCATATCTGCAAGACAAGCTCCCGCAACTAATCCGACATATCCTGTTCCTATTACTGTTATTTTCACTTATTTAGCTCCTTATGTCCATTCTTTAATATCTTTTTTACTGGTCCCCCATTGATGTTGAAATGTTCTTGCACTAACTTTGCAGTATTTACAGAAAGGAATCGGTCTTGCGATAAATTCAAGAATTTCTTCTATTGAGTTTGCTTTATGAATGTCAATAGAATCCTTGTCTGTTAAAGGAATATTTTGCCCAAAGTATCTATTAAAATGTTCTATGTTTGGGGCAATTGTGCATGTATACAATCTACCATCTTTAAGCATAACACACCAATTTGCATGGAAACAATTTATAAAATTTTCTCCGCAATTTTGTTTTCCTTCAATATCCAAAGGGATATGATAACTAGTTTTTACAACATTTTCATTATTATTAAAATATTCATACTTAACATCATGGTTAATAGCAGTTTCTTTTGCCTTGTCATAATCAACATTTATAGGATACTTTGTTGGGACAATTGTTATGTCTAATTTTTGGCATGCATGCCAAAAATCTTCATTTTGTTGGTTCAATAAAATCCCATTTGTAACAATTTCAATTCTTGTATCCGGAAAATATTGTCTAGAAATTTGCATGAATTTAATTATATCCGGATGAAGTAGAGGTTCTCCTCCCATTAATTTAATAATTTCTAATTTTTTATTACAAAGTTCTGAAAGACGTTTAATATCTTTTTCATAACTCTCTATTGAAGCCAGTTTCTTTTCCGCGACTGGGGAAAAATGATCACAATTCTGACATTGAAGATTACAATGGTCTGCCAAATGGTATGCGAAACTCCTTAATGATTTTTGAGGTGTGAGTTTATTTACCGCAGAATTGTATTTGTTTTCTAGATTTTTTATCGTATTTTGCGATTTTTTTATTTCACAATCAAATTGTTTTTGAAGAGAATTTATTGAATTTAGAATGTTAATATACCCTTGATTAATTGTATCAACTCGATTCATAGAATTATTAACACTTTTTTGACAATCTTCAATTTTTTGTAAGCATGAATTAACATTCTTGTATAATTGTTCTTGTCTAAATTTTTCTTCTTTTTTCTTATTTCTAAATGAGAACTTGATACCTAAAATTGTAATAACTTTATGCCACTTGCCATTGTCTGAAGGCTTGTTTGTTATTGAAAAAACTTTTTGTGTAATACTTAGAGGTTTTTTTATTAATTTTAATAATTTTTTATCATATTTTTTTACAAGTTTTTTTAATTCTTTATAATACAGTTTTTGTGATTTTTCTGAATATTTATTGTACAGGCTAATACACTTTGTGATATACGCATTTTTATATTGCTTATATATTTTTTCAGATATTTTCATTTCGTTCAAATATGATAACACTATATCCGAAATTTTTATATAATCTAGGTAATGTTTTTCAAAATTTTGAGTTATTGATTGGTCATGTACACGTCTAAAATACAAAACATCTTTTAGTATACCACATCTATTAGCATTCATTAATGCTTTGCAAAAAAACACATTATCCTCAAAACATAAATGTGAAGGAAATAGAATATTATTATGGATAATAAATAAATTTTTATACATTGTCAAACAAGAACTTACAGCCATTGAGGTTATAAAATCTGTACAATCTTTATAGTTGAAGCATTTAATATTAAAATTTTCAGGTAAATAACGAAATTCATAATATGGATTACCTAAATCTATCCGAGTTTCATTATCAAAATTTGTACCGCCAAAAGAAAGCATTTCTAAATTGTTTACTTCTGCATAATTATACAACATTTCAAGAGTATCTTTTCTAATATAGTCATCAGAATCTACAAATAAAATATATTTTCCTTTTGCAATTTTCATTGCATTATTACGAGAACAAGCAAGCCCTTGATTTTCTTGTGATATCACTCGTATTCTACTATCCTTAGCTGCAAACTCCTTTAATATTTCAGAAGATTTATCAGTAGAACCGTCATCCACACATATTATTTCAATGTCCTGTAATGTTTGATTAACTATACTATCTAAACACTCTCTTAAGTATCTTTCTACGTTGTATACAGAGATTATTATTGAAATATTACATTTATATTCGAAATAATATATACTATCTAATCTTTCCGGTTCAATTCTAGTAATCTCTTTGATTACATTTGTTAAAGTAGGTTTATCTATGTACTTTATTATTGCATTTTTAATATATGGTCTATTAATTCTATCTATTACTCGGTTATATAATTTATCTAATTGATATTGTTTTGCAATACCTAAACAATCTCTATAACTACATAGTATATCTACCGCTTTTTTTTCTGTCCAAAGAATTCCTTTATGGGACATTCTATATATATACGTTGGCATTTTCATAGCATAAAATTCTTGGGCTAAAGTCATTGCCTTAATGAAAAATGGTGGGTCTTGACCTCTCAAATAGTTAGGAAATGCAATATTATTTTCTATTAAAAATTTTCTATCATATATAAAACGCCAATAACCATAATCATATTGATAATCTTTGTATTGCATAATTTCATCTTTTAAAAATTGATAATTTTCAATAGTATTTTTTAGAATTTCTTTTTTAGTTAAAATATTTGCAGAACCTCCACAAATTTTAACTTTATGTATAAGAGCCTGTTTATATAATTGAGATAAGGTATCTATATTTGGGTATAGATCATCAGAATCCAAAAATGCAACATATTCTCCATTTGCAATTTGAATAGCATTATTTCTCGCTACACCAGCTCCCGAATTTTCTTGAGTAAGAATTTTTATTCTAGAATCTTTCATTCTATACTCATTTAATATTTCTAATGATTTATCGGTTGAACCGTCATCTACACAAATAATTTCTATTTCTTTCAAAGTTTGATTAACAACGCTATCTAAACATTCAATTAAATATTCTTCTCCATTATAAACCGGTATTATTACACTTATTTTAGGCATTTATTTATATCCTTCCTTTAAAAAAATCAACAGTATAAGTTAAACCTTCTGAAAGCTCTGTTGAAGGTTGCCAATTTAGTAAAATCTTTGCTTTTTGATTATCTAAAACACTTCTATAAATATCTCCACGACGTTCTTTTGTATATATTGGCTGTAGCGTATAGTCGGAATGTCTTTTTATTTCATTAAATAATTGATTTATTGTACATTCTGAGTTTGTTGATATATTTATAGTTTCGTTATTTATATTTAATTTTATTCCCAATAATATTGCTCTAGCAATATCTTTTACATATATAAAATCTCGAGTTTGCTCACCTGAACCATATATTTCAACTGGCATACCTTGAAGTATTTTATTAATAAAAATAGAAACAACACCAGCTTCACCCGAATTACTCTGTCTTGGTCCATATACATTGGAAAATCTATAAATCAAATAATTAATTCCAGAAATTTTAACATATTGTTCTAGTGCATGTTTTGAAATAGCATAAGGAGACAGGTACTTATTCTCATCATTTTCTTTTACTGGGAAATTCGTGGGTTTCCCATATAATGCAGCTGTAGATGCCACAATAATTTTTGCTATATTATATTTTTTTGCAATCTCTATTAAATTTATAGAACCTATTATATTACAGTTGGCATCTTCTATTGGATTTTTATTTGATAAACTTACTGAAACTTGTGCCGCTAAATGAATAACTACATCAACATTATGCTGTTGGAATATATGTTCAATGTCAGTACTACAAATATTAGCTTTATAATATATTGCATTAACATTTTCATATTGTAAATATTTATCAATTACAATAACTTTATAATTATTTTCAACAAGCATATCTACCACATGTGACCCAATAAAACCACAGCCACCTGTTACTAAAATTGTTTTAATATTTTGCATTATTATACCCTCTCTTGTATAATTCAAACATTTCTCTAATCTTTTCTATTTTCTTTCTCCATAAGTTTTTTATTCTTTAATTTGATTTTAATTCCAACGATACAAATAACTTTATGCATTCCAATATTTTGTATTGAAAAAATTTTTCTGATAAAACTGTTTCTCTTTTTCAGGGCAATTACATGTTCCGGCCAATATTTTTTAGGTATAAATTTATACAGTTTTAATGTCCAATAATCCCTTTTGTCTTGTCCTTCCACTTTTCCAATTTCATAAATAAGGGAAATTTTTACTCTCTTATAAAATGCGTCAGACAATAATTTGAAATCTTTTTCACTCAAATCATTTTTTATCGCTCTATATGCATCTAATACACAATAGACATATCTACCCCTCGTTGCAGTAGTGCAAGAATGTTCTTTTCGCCAAGTTGATAATGTTTCATTCAAAAAAGTTATCGATTTTGCTTTTACTAAAGTTATATAATTGAAATAAACATCATTGCAAGTCTTAAGATTTTGAAATCTTATGTTGTTACTCTTGATAAAAGATGCTTTATACATCTTTGTCCAGGCAGGAACATTGCAAAATTGAAAAAATACATTCGGAATATCATATTTGTTGAAGGTTTCTTTATCCGGAATATTCAAAATGGATTTTTCCCAATTACAAGGCTCAAGTATTCCTGTTAATTGATGATAAATGCTATTTTTAAATACACATATCTCTGCATTGGTTTTTGTAATTCTTTTATATATTTTTTCAAGAGCTTCAAGTTCTAAGTAATCATCACTATCCATAAAATAAAGATATTCACCTTTTGCAACGGCAAGCCCCTTATTCCTTGCAACACCCTGACCTTGATTTTCTTCCTGCACAAGCAATTTTATCCGACTGTCTTTTGCTGCATATTCTTTTAATATGTTCAGCGAATTGTCCGTTGAACAATCGTCAACACAAATTATCTCTATGTCGTTCAATGTTTGATTGACAACACTATCCAACGCTTGTCGTAAATAATCCTCGACGTTATACACAGGTATAATAACGGATACTTTGGGTGTTTCTCCCATACAACCTCTCCTGATTACTTATTCCCTATTTGCTAATCCTTATTCCAAGAAATACAAATACTTAATTCCTTCTCCATAATATTATGAAAAAGTTTTTTATCAAACAAAATATGAATTTTAATTTACAATCAAACACAATTTCACGTACCACCTACACTTGACAAAATTGCATTTTTGTGCTACAAATATAGCAGGAGTGTGTAGTATGGTTGTTAATTGTCTAACTAAACAGGATGTGATAAATCGGAATTATAATCATATTTATGCGCACGAAATGGCGCATAAAACTGCAGGCGGTGTCTATGCCGGTGCAATTTCCATTGAACGAAATGCGCAAGGTATACCTGTTTCCGGACATGTGCCTATTCAGATGCCAACACTAGATAAAAATAATCCGCAAAAAACAATTGAGCATGCTAACACGGTTATCCGCGCAGCTCTCGCTCCAAGTGACCCTTCTGCGCAAGATTACAAAGTTGCGGCCAAAGCACAACAAATTAAAATGCAAGCTCAGGCGTTTAAAGCTAAACATCAAGGTAACAAACTGGATATTCAAGGATAATCGCCTTGTGCGTTCTCATCTCGCCGATTTTCAACTCCAAAAATAATTACAAAATTGGCCCCGGCGCGATTGGCTTAGTCGCTCGCTTTAAACGGGTCTTCGGGCAAAGCTCAACGCTTTTCCCTGCGCCCTCTGCTCGCTCCCGCTCGAACGACTGACAAGGCTTTCGCCTTGTGCGTTCTCATCTCGCCGATTTTCAACTCCAAAAATAATTACAAAATTGGCCCCGGCGCGATTGGCTTAGTCGCTCGCTTTAAACGGGTCTTCGGGCAAAGCTCAACGCTTTTCCCTGCGCCCTCTGCTCGCTCCCGCTCGAACGACTGACAAGGCTTTCGCCTTGTGCGTTCTCATCTCGCCGATTTTCAACTCCAAAAATAATTACAAAATTGGCCCCGGCGCGATTCGAACGCGCGATCTTTGGTTTAGGAAACCACTGCTCTATCCTGCTGAGCTACGAAGCCTTTTTGTTTCCAATCTATCACAACTTTTCTATATAGTCCAGTATCAAGCAAAATTATCAACTAAATTATTTGCCCCAAAATGTTTCTTCCAAATCTTTCATAATATTTGCTGCCGCATAATTATTTAATAATTTAGCTTGTTTCAATACACTTAAACGCTCGTCCTTTTTATAATCATTTCCTTTTATAACTACTTCATCCAAATGTGCCAACAAATCATTTTGATTATGGACTTTATAAAATGTATCTATTATGTTTTGGAACGGTCTGAGCGGTTCAATAATACATTTTGCAGAAATCAAATGTAATATTGGTTTTTCAGTACAAAAATATTCGGTTAAAAATGATGCACAGTCTGTAATCAATGCTTTAGAATCTAAAAATAAATCTATATATTCAGCATTATAACAACATCTTGCAAAAGATTCCCACTCATTGTAATATTTTTCGGTTTTTTCTTCGCCCCAAATATTATATAATACAAACTTTAATTGCGGATGTGGTTTAAATACCCAATTTATTTCAGGATGATTTTGGGCAAATTGCAAAATAAACTCTCCGTTTTTCAAAAATGTTCCGTAATTCACAGGGTTCTTATTCAGTTCGTGTGGTACGGAATAGTGAGGAGCGTATATTACATAATTATTTTTAGGTTGAACATTTTGGTTCAAATAGAAATTATCCAAAATAGTATGACCGACAGCAGCATAATTATTCAGCCCTGAATATTCTTGATATTCTCTTGCCCAATTTTTGTTTAAGACATAATGCCTAAACAAGAATTTATGTAACCTTAAACCGGTATCAAGTTGCAAATCTCCATAATTTGCCACAAAATATGGTATATAACAAGTTAGGGCAAACTTTGCCACATTATCAGGCATTTGCAATTTACTTAAAGCCCAAGGTTGTTGATAAAAAACAATATCAGGTTTAAAGATTTTCAAATCTAAATATTCATGATTTTCGTAAGCCTTAACTACTTTCATACCTTTAGATTTAAAGAATTTATAATTATCTTCTATTTCGTTTCTTGTTGTATCAACACCGGTATGAACTCCTGTCAATACGGTCAACGCTATAAACGGTTCAAAATGTTCGGATTTTTCCATTAAATCATACAAACTTTGAGCTTTCCATTTAGAATTTTCGCTAACTAAAAATAATACTCTTAGTTTTTTCTTTTTACTTAATTTTTTCACTAATTTCGGATAGGATTTTTGAAGTTTATCTGCTAATTTTATATCTTCAATATTTCTGCATAACTTGATAAAATCTCGTCTTGATTCGTGGGTTGGAAAAATCCAAGCCAAAAGATTACCCATAAGTCGATAATCCAGAAATATATATCGTTTAAACCGAAATTTAACACCAAAAATTTTCACACAAACATCACCATTTTGTTTGATTGAAACAGAAAAGATATTTTTTAAGGTTTGTCGAATTATTAAATATAATACGTATTGCTGATAATTATATTTGATAATTTTTTTAAAT
>CAMGGL010000075.1 GCA_946055575.1 uncultured Candidatus Melainabacteria bacterium | reverse complement strand
GTAGGCGATCGCCCGGAATGTGATCTCCTTAACTGTGAGCTCCTTGTTCAGCGTCATCTCCGTGCAGGCGATTTTACTATCAATGTTGTCCTCGTCCAGGCTTCCGGTAGCCTCTACCTCGAAATAGCGGTTCCCATGTCCCAGGGGATAATAGTTTAGGCAGTCGATCACATACTCCGCGCAGTGCATTCCTGTACTGGCGCACTTGGAACGTTCCTCACGGATCGTGTCCCCTTCCTTGTACTGCATCTTCCCGTGCCCTAATGTGCAGATAAGATCTTTGTTATATCCTTTGTACGTTAAAATATGTCATTTCTTTTCGTGAAATTATTTTTCCCTTACATCTATATAAACAATTTTCATGTGACAAAATTGCTATTTTTTCTGTAATGTTATTAACAATTCTTAAACAGTACCAATTTGTACATAGCAAAGCTATACTATGTATATAAAAAACATGTAAATATTAAATTTTTGCTTAACATTTCAGGATTTACTTATCACAAATGTAACCATTTATTGCAGTATACGCAGCAACATAAGGAGATGCCAGATAAATATACCCCTTTGTATTTCCTAATCTTCCTTGAAAATTACGGTTTTGAGTGGTCAAACAAACCTCGTCATCTGCCAAAATCCCAGCATGAATACCTACACAAGGACCGCAACCCGGAGGCAAAATTGTTGCATTCGCATCAATAAACACTTCCAACAAGCCTTCTTTCAACGCTTGTTTATATATGTCACGTGATGCAGGGCATATCAACATTCTAACATCCTTATGAACTTTCTTACCTTTCAAAATTTCGGCAACAGTTCTCATATCCTCAATTCTGCCGTTTGTGCAAGTTCCGACATAGACCTGTTGAACTTTTATATCATTTAAATCTTTGGCAAGTTTTGTGTTATCAACTGTATGTGGACAAGATACAGTATGCTCTATTGTAGAAGCATCAATTTCAATAACTCTTTCATAAACAGCATCTGTATCAGGCTTTATTTCACAATATTTGTCGCCTCTGCCGCGAGAGTCCAAATATTCTTTCGTTTTCTTATCAGGAACAAATAAACCACATTTTGCACCCGCTTCTACTGCCATATTTGCCAATGTAAAACGCTCTGCCATACACATATTATCAATTGCATCTCCACAGAACTCCAAAGCTTTATACGTAGCACCATCAGCACCTATCATACCGATAAGATGAAGCATTAAATCTTTAGAACAGATACCGTCTTTAAAGCAACCATTAACAACAATTTTGAATGTTTGCGGAACTTTTAACCACGTTTTGCCAAGAGCCATAGCAACCGCAACATCGGTTGAGCCCATGCCTGTAGCAAATGCGCCTAAAGCCCCGGATGTACAGGTGTGAGAATCAGCACCAACAAGTATTTCACAAGGATTAACAAAAGTTTCCACAAGTCTTTGATGGCAAACTCCGGAACCGACTTCCGACAAAACCGCACCATAATCCCGAGAAAATTCTCTTAGTATAGTGTGCATATTTGAAAGTTCTTTTTTAGGGCTCGGAGAAGCATGGTCTATAAAAAGAATTGTACGCTGAGGATTGTTTAACTTATCTTTTCCCAGCTTTTTAAATTCCTGAACCGTCAAAGGTCCCGTACCGTCTTGAACCGCGCAAACGTCAACCTTTGCAATGACGAGTTCTCCTGCTTTTACCGCCCTGCCGGCGTGATTTGATATAATCTTTTCAACTAATGTCTGTCCCATATTTAATCCTCTTTTTCCTAAGTCTAACACAAATTGAATATTTATTATACAAAATTTTAATCTTTTATAAAAATTTGCAGGGATTTGAATTTTGTCTTATACTTAAACTGCTATGAAAAACACAAGACAAACAAATATAAACATTCACAGAGATGCGTGGGTTGAAATAAATATATCAAACCTTGAAAATAATATAAGAGAAATTAAAAAAAATGTACCTAAAGATATCAAACTTTTGGGAGTGGTGAAGGCCGATGCCTATGGACACGGCTCGATAATGCTAGCTCCGACAATTTTGGCATCCGGAATTGATATGCTTGGCGTAGCATCAATCGATGAAGGTGTAGATTTGCGCAATGCAGGAATTACGGCAGATATATTAATCTTAGGAGCAGTACCTGTTTGGGCGGTAGAAAGTGCCGTAAAAAATGATCTTAGTATTGCAATATTTTCACAAGAACATATAAAAGCTTGTGAACAGGCATTTAATAGAACCGGAATAAAACCAAAAGTACATATTAAATTGGATACAGGGATGAATCGAATAGGAGTTCGCTCAGAACAAGCCGTTGAATTTATAAAGACTGTTCAGACTTTGGATTACATTGATTTGCAAGGAATATTCACACATTTGGCAGCTGCAGAAGAACTTGAGAACGCAAATGAACAAATTTCAAAATGGAATGAAGTAATTGATAATGTTAAAACAGAGGGACTTTTACTCCATATACTAAATACGGCAGGCACAATTTGCTATGATGTACAAAATTCCAATATGCGACGAGTTGGAATTGCTTTATACGGCTTGTATCCTGATTTTCCTGAAGGTGTAGATTTTAAACGTCCAAATCTAAAACAATTGATATCACTTAAAGGCAGAATTGTTAATATTCATACCGCAAAAGACGGTGAAGGTGTAAGTTATTGTCATACATACATAGCAAACGGAGACAGAAAGATTGCTACCGTTCCGATAGGTTATGCTGACGGGATTCCAAGATTGTTATCAAACAAAATAAAAGGAATTGTAAACGGGGTTGAAGTACCTCAAGTAGGAAACATTACAATGGACCAAATGATGTTTGATATAACTGATGTAAAAGCAAATATCGGGGATGTAGTGACACTTCTTGATGAAAATCATTCAATAGATGAATGGGCAAAAATTGTTAATACAATAAATTATGAACTTACTTGTCGGCTAAAAGTAAGGCTACCGAGAGTTTACACAAGATAAGGAGTTTTATGGAAAAATTTGATATAGGGATAGTAGGAGCAGGACCCGGAGGATATAGTGCAGCTCTGGCAGCCGCAACCAACGGGAAGAAAGTAGTTCTTTTTGAAAAAGAAAACATTGGCGGAGTTTGCCTGAACAAAGGCTGCATTCCTACAAAAAGTATTTTGCACGTATCTGAACTTTATAAAAAAGTTAAAAACATTGAAATTTTCGGAATTTCCGTATCTGATGTTTCATTTGATTTTTCAAAAGTGATTGAACGGAAAAATAAAACAATAGAAACCCTCAGAAAAGGAATTGAACTTGCCCTGAAAAATGCAAAAGTCACGGTAATTAAGGCCGAAGCTGAAATTCTTGATAAAAACACAATAAAAGCAAATAATGAAGTTTTCGACTGTAACGAAATAATTTGCGCAAACGGTTCTTCTCCAAAAGAGTTAAAAGGTTTGGAATTTGACCACAAATTTATCCTATCCTCAGATGACATTTTAGAATTGGAAACATTACCTAAAAACATACTTATCGTTGGTTCGGGAGCTATTGGTATTGAATGGGCAAGAATTTTATCAAACTTTGGAGTTGAAGTCACGTTAATAGAAATTGCACCTCATCTTTTACCGCTTGCGGATATTGAAGTGTCAAAACGAATAGAACGCAGTTTTAAATCAGCAAAAATAAAGTTTCTAACAGATACCGGCATTCAAAAGGTAGAAAACGGCTCAGTACAGTTATCTGACGGAAATATTCTCACTCCCCAAAAAATACTTGCAGCAACAGGCAGAGTTCCGAATTGCGACCATAAAATTGAAGGAATAACGTATATAGGAGATGCTGCAGGAGAAATTCAACTTGCTCATTATGCCATAAAGCAAGCCTACGATAAAACACTAAATATCTGTTATAGAAAAGATTTAATTCCGTCAGTTGTATATGGAACTCCAGAAATTGCATGGGTCGGGAAACGCGAACAGGATTTGGAAAATGAGGATTATCAAAAATCAATTCAACTGGTTTCTGCACTTGGAAAAGCACAAGCTGATGGAGAAACAGAAGGATTTATCAAACTTTTGGTACAGAATAACAAAATTGTCGGAGCCCATATAATGTGTGCTGAGGCTTCTTCTTTGCTTATGCAAGTTGTTATTGCTATGCAAAACAATATAGACTTAGACAATTTAAAAGAGATTTGCTTTGCACATCCGACATATTCGGAAGGAATTTTTGAAGCCATACAAAAACTTGCATAATCGTCTGATTATTTGATACCCAACAAAAAATATTGTGTTAAAATTTTCTTGCTAGAGAATATTCAGGAATTAAATTATGGAAGAAATATTACAACATATACAGGAAGTATTAGGGGTTCCGGAATTTTTAATAAGCCATTGTACATTTTTACCGGATTGGGTAAAAGATGCATTTATAACAAGTATTAACTTTATACCATGGCTTTACTTTTTATACTACGCAATTGAGCTTCTTGAAAGATTTTTCTTAAAAAGAATACATCTTTTGGTAAAATTAATGAAGCGTCTTGGCTCACTATTTGGGATAGCGATTTCTATAATTCCGGAATGCGGATATTCCGTGATTGCAAGTACGTTTTATACCCGCAGATTAATTTCGAGAGGAACACTTTTAGCATTCCTTATTGTATGCTCGGATGATGCGTTACCGTTATTGTTTATGGATATGAGTAAAGCAATAATGATTATTCCGATTATTGTTATAAAAATGATTGTTGGTATAGCAGTTTCAATGCTCGTTGATTTAGCTTTTATTTTTGAAAAAAACTCAACCGAGAATATTAACGCAATAAACACAGATCTTAACGAGCCGGCTTGTTGTCATCACAGGATTGTAAGTTCGGAACAAAATCCGCCGTACTGGTGGATGCACCCTCTGACACATACTTTTAATATGTTTATGTTTACGTTTTTAAGTTTAGCATTTTTAAACTGTGTAATACAAAGTTTTGGTAGTAGCGAAGCTGTTGCGGCATTCACAGGAAGTGACACTCCATATCAGGTTATAGGTGCGGCAATTTTCGGAATAATTCCTAACTGTGTAGTTTCCATAATACTGGCAATGGCATATATTAAAGGAGTTTTAAGTTTTCCGGCATTTTTGGCAGGAATGGTAACAACGGCAGGGCTTGGTTTAGCTGTTTTGTATAAACGTTCTCAGCATAATGCAGATAACAATTTTATCACTATATTATTATTATTGACAGGTATTGCCACAGGTTTAGTTGTATTTTACAATATGCACTTGTTAGATTACATACAAAATTTATTTAGCTAGGAGAAATAAATGCAAATTTTACGGACGATTTACGACTATTTCAATTATTTTACGGAAATTCCTGAACGTTTGATTGAACCGATAGGCTTTCTTCCTGATTTTTTAAAAGAAGCTTTGGTTGACAGTATAAACCTCGTACCGTTTTTATTTGTAGTATTTTTAATAATTGAACTTATTGAACAATATTTTGCAAAAAAGAAACATCTTTTTGTCTTTTTCATGAAAAAA
Organism: uncultured Candidatus Melainabacteria bacterium; assembly: GCA_946055575.1. Lineage (GTDB taxonomy): Bacteria > Cyanobacteriota > Vampirovibrionia > Gastranaerophilales > Gastranaerophilaceae > Zag111. The sequence continues at coordinate 4,052 of CAMGGL010000075.1, read as the reverse complement.
GTAGGGCCTCTATTTGGCAGTTTATTTGCCTCAATTCCACAATGCGGATTTTCGGTTATTGCAAGCACACTATACGTTAGAAGGATTTTATCACGCGGAACTCTTTTATCTGTATATCTGGCAACATCAGATGAAGCAATTCCGGTTTTAATTTCAGACCCGACAAAAATATATTTGATTTTACCTATTATAATAATCAAAATATTTCTTGCAGTAATTGCCGGATATTTAGTGGATATTTTAATTCCCTACAAAGCTAAAGAACCCGAAATTGAAACACACATCCATGAACACAGTAATCAAAACGGTGAAGAAGGATGCTGTCACCATAAACTTTCAGATGCAGCAAAGACTAAAGAATTATGGTTGCACCCGATTAAACATACTGTTCATATTTTCATATTTATTTTAATAGTTTCAATTATACTCGGATTAATAATAGATAAAGTTGGTACAGAAGAAAATCTTGCAAAAGTATTTTTAATGAACTCACCATTACAACCGATATTGGCTTCAATTATAGGACTAATCCCGAATTGCGCAATTTCAGTAATGCTTACTGTCCTATTTTTAAAACATACAATCAGTTTCGGCTCACTTATTGCCGGACTATCATCCGCCGGCGGACTCGGGCTTTTAGTTCTGTTTAACAGAAATAATGATAAAAAAGATACCACAATAATTATCACGATTTTAATCGCAATGAGTTCTGTTGCAGGACTGATATTTCAATACAATTTTCTAAATATCAACAACTTATTTTCAATTTTCAACATTAATTTGTAATTAAGAAAAAGAGGACAAATGACAAAAATATCGGATAAACTAAAAAAGGCATACGAATTTCATAATAACGGCAAATTGACAGATGCCAAAAATTTGTATTTGTCTATCTTGGATGAAGAACCGGAAAATTCACAAGTATTGGACTTATTAGGAGTTTTATATTATCAGGTGCAAGATTATAAACAGTCTGAAATATACTTAACCAAAGCAATCGAAATCAGCCCAAAAATATATTATATAGAAAATCTTGCAAGGTTGTACAGAGATATGGGCAAAAATGATATTGCAATATCTTTGTATGAAGACTTAATAAAGACAAATCCTACTTACGAAAATTATTTTAATCTTGCTATGTCATATAAAACCGATAAAAAATGGGAGAAAGCAAAATCAGCATACAATAAAGCATTAGAAATCAACCCTGAAGGATATGAGTCTTATTTTAACCTTGCATACTTAGCAATGAACGATAACCAACCTGAAATTGCCGTAAAATGTTACGAAAAAGCACTCGAAATAAACCCTGAAGATTGGGAATCCATGTATTTCCTATCCCTTGCACTTATGCAAACAAAGGATTATAAGAAAGGTCTTGAGTGGTTTGAATCCAGATTATGCAGAAAAAGCGCAATTGTTACTCAGGAAAAAGTGTATCCGAACCTAATGAGAGAAAAACCCGAATGGAAAGGTGAAGATTTAACGGGCAAAACTCTTTATACTTATTATGAAGCAGGTTTTGGCGATATGTTGATGTTTTACAGATATATCCCTATTTTAACCTCTATGTGCAAAAAACTTATTATTAAACCGCAAACAGAACTGGCATCGTTATTTCGAGAAAACTCTTACGGTGCGGAGATAATTGAGTTTTTTGACTTTGAATCAGAATTAGATTTTGATTATCATCTTCCGTTTTTAAGTATACCGTACGTTTTAGGGTTACAAGGCGATAAAATGTTTACACATCATGACAAATACCTTAATGCCAACCCTGCAAAAGTTAATTATTACAAAGAACGATATTTTAATAACGATAAGTTTAAAATAGGAATAAAATGGCAGGGAAACGCTCACTACGATAAAGAACGAATTTTAAATGTTGAAGATTTCTTTCCTCTGTTTGATATACCAAATACGCAGTTTTATTCTTGTCAAACACTTGAAGGCTCGGAAGAATTTGAGAAATTCAAAGGGAAATATAATGTCATTGATCTTGGCAGCACTTTTTCGAACTTCTCAGATACGGCAGGAGCCGTAGAAAACATGGACTTAATAATTGCCAACGATACATCCCTAATTCACCTTGCAGGTGCAATGGGTAAGCCTGCTATGGTGTTATTACCGCACGTCTATAATTGGCGCTGGCATACAGACCTGACAAAATGTGATTGGTATGACAGCGTAAAAATATACCGACAAAATAATTCCGGCGATTGGTCAAATGTATTTGAAGAAGTTAAACAAGATTTAAATAAAATAGTAACTTCAATGTAAAAGTTTATAAATCTTTATTCCAATACTGTATAAAATATGATAAACTAAGATTATGTTTACTGGAATAGTAGAAGAAACAGGTACAATAAAGGCTTTTCACAAAAATACAAATGGCGCTTCAATTGAAATAGGTTGCAGTAAAGTTTTGGATGGAACAAAAACGGGAGACAGCATTGCAATTAACGGTTGTTGCCAAACAGTCACAAAACTCCAAAATTCCTGTTTTTGCGCAAATGTTAGTGATGAAACTCTGTCTGTCACAACCTTCGACCTGCTAAAAATCGGGCAAGAGGTAAATTTAGAGCGGGCCCTAACTCCAAACTCCAGATTGGGCGGACACATAGTTTCGGGGCATATAGACTGCACCGGAAAATTGATGTATTGTGAACAACTTACCGATTTTTATAATTTAACATTTGAAATTCCTGATGAATATTCACGCTATATCGTTAAAAAAGGCTCAATTACAATAGACGGCATAAGCCTGACAGTCGCTGAAATTGATAAAAATACATTCAAATGTGCAATTATTCCTCACACTTATCAAAATACGACACTTAAAAATCTTAAATGCGGAGAGTTTGTGAATATTGAAACTGATATTCTGGGTAAATATGTTGAAAAATTTTTATCTGCGAAAGATAATAAGGGTGGTAGTATTGATTTAAAATTTTTACAAGAAAGCGGATTTGTGTAATGGAAAATAAATTTAGATTTGACAGTATAGAAGAAGCATTGAAAGATTTTGCACAAGGAAAACCAATTATTGTTGCAGATGATGAAGATAGAGAAAATGAAGGTGATGTAATAATTTCTGCAGAAAAGGTTACCCCTGAAGTTATAAACTTTTTGGCAAGTGAAGTCAAAGGACTGATATGCTTGGCAATTTCTGAGGATATCGCAAAAAAACTCGAATTACCACAAATGGTAGAACAAAATACGGAAGGAATGCGTACTGCATTCACTATAAGCATTGATGCCCACGAAAAATACGGTGTGACAACGGGGATTTCTGCTTATGACAGAGCAAAAACAGTAGAAGTTGCAACCGCACCTGATGCCGTACCTTCAGATTTACGTAAACCCGGACACTTGTTCCCTTGTGTCGCAAGAAAAGGCGGTGTTTTAGAACGCACAGGACATACAGAAGCTGTCGTTGATCTTGCAAAATTGTGCAACCACAGACATGCAGGTGTAATGTGTGAGGTTATGGCTCCTGACGGACACATGGCAAGACGTGATTATCTGAGAGAATTTGCAGATAAACATAATATGAAATTTATTTCCGTTGCAGAGTTAATTGCTTACAGATTAAAGTCCGAAAAACTTGTAACCTGCGAAGCTGAAACAAATTTACCAACACCGTTCGGAGAGTTTAAACTTTACGCTTTCAAAAACCAAATTAATGGAACAGAACACGTGGCATTAGTCAAAGATGACGGATCAGATAAAATTCCGGCGGTACGTGTTCACAGTATGTGTTTAACCGGTGATGTTTTTCACAGCTTAAAATGCGATTGTAATTCTCAATTACATAATGCATTGAAATATGTCAACGATTACGGAAAAGGCGCAATAGTATACTTAACAGACCACGAAGGCAGAGGTATAGGGCTTTGCAACAAAATAAAAGCCTACAAGTTGCAAGAACAAGGACAAGATACAATTGAAGCTAATTTATCACTCGGTTTCAAATCAGATTTGCGCGATTACGGCACAGGAGCACAAATTTTAGTTCAACTCGGCTATACAGAATTTAACTTAATTACGAA
>CAMGGL010000074.1 GCA_946055575.1 uncultured Candidatus Melainabacteria bacterium | reverse complement strand
ATATTAATGAAAAAAGCTAAAAAAGTGTAATAAAAAAGGTTTATTTTTGTTTATTAGTGCATATATTATAATGTAAGTAATAAAAATTAAAAGAAAAGGATTGATTTATATGAAAGACACTCGTAAATTATCAGTTATTTATTTTGTGATTAGTTTGATTATGCTGTTAATGGTTGCGTTTGGATGTGAGCGTCAAGAAGTAGATGTTCCAAACGTGGCAACCTACACGATTAATCACGAAACAAAAGAAATATCAGTTAATTTCTCACAATATCATAAAGGAAATAAAGCTGTTGTTTGTCAACAGATAGAGGAAATGAATGGAATTAGTGGATATAGTTGCAATATAAAATAAAGCGGACTAACAACGTCCGCCTTTTTTATTGCCTTTTTTATTTGATTTTTTACAAGCCATTTCTTACACCTCCACATTATCTTTATCTAAATTGTCAAACATTGCACCCTGTTCCATATGCCAAACGGTAACGCCTTGATTGAAAATGGCTTTGAGTTGGTTTAAGTGTTCTTTCGGGCAATGATTAACTTTTAAATTGACATTCTCTGTCTGCACATAATTCCAGTATTTACGTCCTTTAAAAGTTGGTGTCATCAGTTTATTTTGTGCGTATCCGTATAAATGAAAGAAATAAGCCACGCGGTTCATATCGTTATCGCATAGACGGTGATTAATCTGATAGAGATATTGTTGTCGCATCATCCCAGTAGAATAATTAGAAGATGGTGAAAGTTGTGGAGGGATGTGTTTCATATCTGCTTCAGTTGCAACTTTGTTTAACTCATTTCCAACTAAATTCGTAAAAGCTCCAACCGCGTTCCCTTGCGATAAACCTGCAACAAAATTAGACAGTTGATTCAGTTGGAATAGTTCCCGTTGATTTTGGTTCTCTTGCAAATAGTTTAAATACGCGTCTTTTGCGACTGGCACAACATTTCCTCCGCAAATTAATTTTTCAGTATAGCCATTTTCATCTTCACGATACCCTTTAATATAGACTTCATAAGTTCCATTAGGATTTAACGAATGTCTAACCCTAAATTCGTTTGTTTGGGGGTTTTTACATTGTTGTGGTTCGATATTCAAATTAATATCAATCCCATCATTAAATTCAATATAACGATATGGATACTGGAAACATTTACCCTCATTCTGCCAATTAAAGGTTGTTAACTGTTGTCTAACTGGATACGCGTTAAACTGGAATAAAAGTTTATTAACTTCCGATTCGGGTAAGTGTAAAACTTTTTCAGGTTGGAGGTATCCAACCCCTTTCACCGTTCCATCAGTGATTGGCGACTCTACAATATCAAAACCATTAACAGACGTTATTTTCATGTTTTCAGGATATTTAACAATCACGCTACTTCCTGTCAATTCATCATTACAAGACCAGACTTGCCGGTCACTTAGTCCTGTTGCGTTTGGTTCTCCATTTAAATATGGAAAATAGTATGCACTTTGTACCGCGTTTAGTGGCGGAATAGCATATTTTCCTTTATCCCCACTGACTAACGTTTTTAGGCGATATTGTAAAACGACATAATAATTAAGTTGTCCTGTAATAATTCCTTTATTCGCTTGTGATTCAAATGAAAAATCATTAACAGCCATTTTAATAACCTCCTTGTCCTCTTGTAATCGTCATACCTACTGATAATTTAGGTGAAACACATGGATTGATTTTTGTTAATAAGTCACTATCTCTTATTTCCCAGTGTAAATGAGGGCCAGTTGAGTTTCCAGTTGTTCCGACATAACCAATGCAATCCGTATGATTAACTGATTGACCTTCACTAACTAAAGGTAGCTCGTTTTGATGTGCGAAGTAATGATAAGTGTCTGTTACAGTATGGTGTAAAATACATAGGTTTCCATACCCACCCGTATTCCATCCAGAGCGATAAACAGTGAAACCGTCTTCTGGCGGATAGATAGGCTGTAAATTGTTTCCTGCTATATCAACAGCTCCATGATAAGTCCCGTCAGGATAATTAGGATAGATGCTTGAGATTCTACCGCCAACGGGGAACAGCCATTTGTTCCCTTTTTCGTCAATGCAATCATAAGAAGTAATCGTTCCTGATGATTGACACTCATTAGTAATCAACGAAGGAACGTGTGATTCACTAGCATTAAGACTACCAACAACAGAGCCACCTTGACCGTAAATAGTAATTGTTCTTAACTCATATTGGCTAGATTTGAAAATATTTGCTTCCGCTTGTCTTCTTGCTCGTAAACCGGCTTCAAACTGAGTACCTGACATAATATTTTGTGATAGCCATGCAGTATAAGCTCCGTTTTTGTCACCATTTAATAAACATGAACGGATAGCACTATTTTGCCAACTTCCCAATCCTGCATTATAGACGAAGGATAAAATAGCGTCAAACTCATTCGCACTCACCGTTAAGCCATCAGAAGCTAAGCTGTTTTTAAGTGGTAAGCCATAATTACTAACTAAACTTTGAGCCATAATCTCAGATGCTAATTCTTCACTAACTGGTTCGTTTGCTTTTAAGGTTGCATAATTATCTCCATCATACGCATCCGTACATCCATATCCAATCGTCATGACACCGTCCCCGATATTATAGGCGTATTGAGCAAGACCTTCATATCCTTTAATAAATAGAAAACCATTAGGTGAAGGGATTCCTTCAATAGGGTTTCCACATTCTCCGCCACTAGGCGGTTTAGGTATTTCCCCGCCAGTTCCTAAACTGTCTTTTGTTACCATTCCAACTGGAGCAGAGGATGTATAGATATAAGCTCCCTCAAAGTTAGCATATCTGGCAAAAGGTTGACCTGAAACAACATAAGAACCTAGTGCAATTGGTTCTGGTTCTATTTCTTTTGTGGGATAACCGTTAGCATCCCATCTAGGAACGTGCTGTCTAACAACATAAGAGGGTTTAAGTTGAATATCAAATAAATAAGTCTGCCAAACATCAAGAGTCAAGTATAATTTGCTTGTTGATAACGACACTTGTTCCATATTATCAATAAAGAAAAATAATTTTTTACTACCATCAGAAGTTGTAGCGAATAGATAATCACAACTTCTTAAAACACCATCCATTTGTCGGTTAATGACGATAGTTGATGTAAAATTATCAAGTTTAACATTTGATTCTAAATAAATTTTAATTTTAGGCAAAAACCAGTTCGTCCGATTGGTTTCAGTTTCAAAGTCAGCGACATTTTTATAGTCTTTTGAAAACTCAGGTATCTGACAAATATTTAAAACTGTCATTCATTATCATCTCCTTTATATAACAAAAGGTATGAAGCCACCTCCAACCTCATACCTCGCTTATATTTTATTTATTTATTTTGCAGGAACTGAGTCTACTAAGTAAACGATTTGTCCAAAATAGCAAGTTGACATGATTCCTTGTTTATGGAAGAAATAGTTAGTATATAACCCTTCTCCGTTATCAAATGTTCTTGATTCGATTAATGTGTCGTATGCCTGAATAAAGTCTGAGTCCATTAAGATACCGCGACATTTGCAAGTACGGTTATCACGAGCTTGTGATAAACCACATGATAAAACTGTTCCATATTCTGCTTGTTTTGCAGATTTTGCAGATTCAATATTAAATACTGTTGGTAGTTCATCAACAACGATAACTCGAACGTTTACATCTGCTTTGTCCATATTGAAAGCGTTAGCTAATACTTCAACGTCTAACTCTGCTTGTTCTTCAGGAGTTGTAATATAAATTAATTGTTGACGTTCAGACCATTGTTTAACTCCCGCACTATTATATTTATCAGTTGGGAAAGCCATTTTTCCTGCTACTGTTCGGATAGCTTTAGAGATTGCTTTTCCTTTTGCTTCTTGCGTTGCATATTCACCTAAGACCATAACAGCTTCATTTTTACCGTTAGGTAAAACAGTATTTGATAATGCTCTTTCAACCGCTTTTCCTGTTGAGCTGTCATATCCTAAATACATAGCTTTTGCATGAGCTGTTAAGATACGTTTCATGTCGTTAAATTCGTCAAAATATGCTTTTGAATAAACAGATGATACCACTTGTTCGACTAATCGTGATAGTCCGTTTTGTTCAGTGAAAGCTGTTCTTAATTGTTGGTCTGAAATAGTTGTTTTATATTTGTAAGCGAAGTTACGTTCAATATATAAAGTTTTGATATCAGGTTTTTTCATTCCAACTAAATCTTTAACAGCATCACCTGATGCATCCCAATGTTCCCAAAATCCTTTACTTTCAGCCATATTTACAAAAATTTGTTCTAATGAATAACCATAAGGTAACATACCTTTATGTAAGGCTTTTAAAGGGTTAGCGAAAACTTTTGAATAAAATAATGTTCGTGCAATTTTATTGGTTAAAGCTTGTAAAAATTCATTTTTCATGGTTGGGTATTGATTAAATACGTTTGAAACGTTACCACCAATACCTAATGCTTCAGGTACTCGTTCTTGATATTCTGATGATGCATTGGCTCTGATGGTATTTAAAATTTCAGCGTTTGTTTTCACTTGTTTCATCTCCAATCTTTTAATAAGTCGTCATACGATAGAGATTCTACTTTTTCCTGTTCGGGTTCTCTTTCTTCAACGTGAGCTTCTTCTTTCTCTACCGTTAAACGTGTAAAATATTTCATATTTAACTCTTTTAGGCGACTAATTTCACTCGCGTTCGTTTCAAGTTTACTCTCATATTCTTCACGTTTAATTTCATAACTCTGAATTTGTTCTTCCAATTCTTTGTTTTTGTCAGTAAGTTCGAGTATCTTTTCCATAGCGTCTTCTAAGTTCATCATTAATCACCTCATTTCAGTTAAATATTTTGAATAAAAAGGTGACATTTAAGCCACCTTAAATAATAGGTAGCCAATTAATATGATATGTCGAGTAGTTTGTCAGACCTAAGAAAACAAGACGTGTTCCCACACGTTGACACCTTGTATTTCACTCTAATATTTTACATACTATTGACTACACTTTATATTAATGAAAATAAAATAAAATGTGAAGAAAATTTTAAAATATTTTTCCTTCTTTTATTTGATAGGTTGTTTCTCTTAAAACAACTCCACCTTTTATTCGTTTAGGCATTAACTTTCCTTCAAACTCTGCACCGTATTCAAAATTATCATAAGTGACTAATGATTTACAATTATCAGGCATCCCTGCACATTTGACTTCGGGTTCTAATGATTTAATACACGTTTCATCTAGTTCAGAAGTATTTTCTACAACTTTTCCATCTTTTAAGTATGGTGATTCAAGGTAGGTTTTAGCTCTGACATATTTAGCTTTATGAAAGACCATTTCACATTTCCATTTTCCTAAATCTGATTCGTGGATATGAAAAAGGTCATTTTCTTTTGGTGATTCTAACCCTGATAAATGGATACTATCTGTATCGGCATAATAGAAACGGTCATAATTACATTGAGCCGAGCGAATAGTTTTGTTTCTTGCCCATGCTGTAGTAAAAGAGGCTACTGGTGTATAATAGCTTTCCCTGTTATCTCCCTGCTCCACAAAAAAGGAAACAACATCATTATCATCTAGATAAGGGTGTTTCATTTTACTTTCAGGATTCGTTCCGAACTTTCCGTATAAAGAATTTAGCATCCTTTTAGCTAGTGAACGTAAAGCCTTATTACCAGTTTTTCCTGCATCTATTTTAATTTTACTCCAATAATCAATATATTCTTTAAAAATACCAACTTTTCCTTTAAAGGCTAGTCCGTCAATCCATTCAATGACGACAAAGTTATATTGGTCTTGAAATAATTTTAAATCAACGGATGTCAGATATAATTCAACATCTTGTCCTTGTGAACCTTTTAGATATTCTGTTTCAGTAAAACGTCCTGTACCTTTAATTTGAATACAAGGTAAGTGGTTGTCCTTAATCATAAACTGGCAAATAATGTGGCAAATATAGAGAGGATAATCGTCTTTAATCATATTATCTAAATCATCATAGCATCCTTTGTAATAATAAGGTTTTCCATATGGTAGAGGACATTCATACATAACAGAAGGATAAAGACTATTCACATCAAAGACCAATCCGTCACCGATAGTTTTAGGCTCATCATATTTATAATAAGTCCATCCTCCCTTATAAGATTTCCTTGAAAAGGTATCGTATGACATTTGATTATCTAAGTAAAAATCATCTAAACAAGGAAACAATGAGCGAAAACATTCATCTTTTAATTTATTTTCCCCTATCGCATGATTATATTTTGTTTTGGAAATAAATAAAGGGTTTCGACTTTTGAAGTCATCCATAGCGTCAGCACTTGCTGTCAATTTATCTCTACCTTCTTTAATAATGTCATTTTGTAAAGCAAGAGCCGGAATTTGTAAATCAGCTTTCAAGTAGTCTATTTCTTCTTTTGTCAATTCTCCGTTTCGTGGTCTATATTTAGTGTAATCAATGGATAATTTATTCATTGGTATACCATAGGCTTTTGGAATATCGCGTAAGGGTAACGGTATTTTCTTTAATGAGTCTTTAAATTCAGTAATAGCTTTTCTTGAAATTTTTCTTTTTTCTTTGTACTGATATTCTTTAATAGAACCATCTTTCATTTTTCGTTTACGTGTTTTTATTTCTTCTTTTCCTTCTAAGTCCATCCATCTGACAGTTATCATATACCATTGACCGTCATTAGTAATTAGTGTGCGATAACTTTTCTCTCTTTCTAAATCATCGTCATAAATAAATCCGTGTGTTTCTAAATAATAAATAATAAAATGTCCGTCAAATTTTAAGTTATGAAAGAAGCATTCACATAAAGGGAACTGAGATAAAAAATTATATAACCCTTCATCATTGTTCCATATCTTTAGATAATTGTCATCATATGGATTGTCAATGCTACATATTCCTGAAGCCCAAACATAGGTTTCGTCTTTCACGTCTTTACCTGTTAAAGTTTCAAAGTCAGCCATAAAGCGTAATACCTTCTGTTTCTTAACTTCCTTTCTCATAGTGTCACATCCCGACCATATTTAGTTTTAAAACGTGTCGCCCATTGTTTTTCCGTTTCTTCCCCAGAGTAGACGTTATAACCAATATAAGTTTTAAATTCTTCTAAATAGTGAGGGTTGTCTTCTTCGAGATAAACATCCTTAATAGTAGAATAAATTTCAGGTGTAGAAAGAAGTTGAGAAAAAGTGGAAGAAGGCATTCTTTTGATATATTCAATAATATCAATTTTTTCTTCCATAGGATAACCTAACATATCAATAGATTTGATTAATCGTTCTTTTGCTGTATCTAGTTCCTTAAACTCTCCGCCACGACTGGCGAAGTCTTTCATACGTTTCAATTCGTTCTCAAATTGTTTGCGAGTAGCAAAACCTGATGGAGTTGTGCTTATTGATTTAGCGTCAATGTATTTATTGATGACTTCTTGTTCATAGGCTTTTCCTTTTTGTTTCTTTTCTAATTCTAAACCACCCAGACCAATCCATGCATCACCACCTTTTGATTTTAAACGTCTTGCTTTTGCTAATGCGTTTGTTCTTGCTTTCTTATACGCTTTAATATCCTCGTCACTCAATTTAAAACCATTCATCATATCAAAATCGTTTAACTTATTAGGATTTTTAGGATTAAAACCCATTTTACCGCGTTTATTCTTGTTCATTATATTTCACCTCTCTTTCATATAAAATATAAATAATTTCTTCAAGTGCAATCTGTTGACTATCCTCTGATAATTCTTTAATGTTATCAATCATATCCAATAATAAATCAGTTGATAGATGTCGTAAAATTTCTAAACGCTTACTATTCATATTAACCACCTCATGATATTATATGAAATAAAAAAGAGGTTGAGAACCTCTTTTTCTATTATTTACGGTAAGATTTTTTAGTTTGTTTCGGTTCATCTTTTACTTCTTTTGGAATTTCAAAATCGAAAATAACGACTTCCGTATATGTTTTCCACTGGTTTTGTTTGTCTTGATATGATACTGACTTAAATGATGATTCTGTAATATCAATTTTTAGTTTTTCAACATCCATTACACTCGCTAAGTCGTCTAGTTGTTTTTTAGCTTTTCCTACAATACGAGCGTTAATAAATGATGTTTCAAATTGTGGGTTGCCTTTTTCGTCTTCTCCGCGTTTAGTAGAAAAATAAATTTGACCTTTTGCACATTTTTCAGATACTTCTTCTAATTTAAAAACTCGACAAATTCCAACTAATTTCATAAAATTATCTCTCCTTTAAATAAATATTATGTTCCTCAGCTTTACCTATTAACATTATATTCAAGTTATTTATTTTTATGACTAAAAATTTTATCATATTGGTTAATTAATAACGTATTAACTAAACGAACAGCTGTATAATTACTTTGTCGAACTTTCATCACATCTGACCATTCAAAGTCATCAATATTATCTAACATATATTGTGTGTTATCTAACATATTATTGATAATACTAATAACAGAGCAATCAAATTCTAGCCCTACAAATTCGTATTTTAATAAATCCATTAAACAATCAGATAATTCTTGATAAGAACCATTTAATACATCAGTTTTGCTCCACATAAATTATTCCCCCTCAGTTAATTTGCTTTCATAATATTGTAGATAAACAATCGCTTTTCTTATATCGTCAAGTTCTGAGCCTTTATATTTGGCTCTACAAATATACTTAATCACATTTCCTAAATAGAAATCCAATCCCCAATCATCAATGACTTGAAAGGGTTCAATTTTGTTTTGATGATAATGCTCTGACTTATATCTATTGTTCATCATCAATCACCCAATTTTTATGTACATAGGCTTTTTGTTGGAAATATCCTTTTCCGACTTCTTCAGGACGAGGGATAACAATATATCCCCCGTTAGGTTCTTTAATGACTTCGTGTTTATCATAAGCAAGTACCCATGGTTCACAATGTTTTGTATCAATTAATTCAGAAGGGCATCCATAGTAAGCTTCTTTGCTAAATTTCATCATTTTCTAACACCTCGCACCAATCAATATGTACTAAATGAACATAACCTCGACTAGATGGTACTCGACCAACCATTTCATTTTCCATTTCTACTTCTTTATCGTCACAATAATCAACCCATGAACGAGTATATCTGTCAGTGAGATATAATTCCGCGTTTATAATATCATCTGATAAATATTTACTAGCTTTGAAAATAATTTTACTCATAAACTATCACCCTCCATTTCATCCAATTCATCTTCAATTCGCCATAAATTATATAATGCTTCGATATATAAATCGTGAATATCATCAAGTTGTGTTTTTAAAAAATAAATGTGAATAAAATTTACAATTCTTATGGCGATTTCACGTTCTTTTAATAAAAATTCTTTATTCATAATTCTACCTCCTCACACCATGAACTAGGCACATAATATTTCATTGGAAAATCAAACCCTTCATGTAAAGCATAGCAACATAATAATCCAGATTCTTTATCTTGAAATGTGATACGTCCATCAATATCTTTTAACTGTTCTAATGTAGAATGTTCAGGGTTTATTCCGCCTCCTG
>CAMGGL010000073.1 GCA_946055575.1 uncultured Candidatus Melainabacteria bacterium | reverse complement strand
TGTCGGGTTCCGGTAAGTCTACATTAATGCAGGAATTGATATATGAATATGCTGCTCATAAACTGCGAAAAAATAAACCAAAACCGCAAGGTGTTGATGAAATCTTAGGGTTTGAACATATTGATAAAGTCATAGATATTGACCAATCCCCAATAGGCAGAACTCCTCGTTCAAATCCTGCGACATATACGGATGTTTTTACTCCGATTAGGGAATTGTACGCTAAAACTAATGAATCAAAAGTTCGTGGTTACAAACCCGGTAGGTTTAGTTTCAACGTCAAAGGCGGAAGGTGTGAGGCCTGTAAAGGTGACGGGCTTGTTAAAATTGAAATGAATTTCTTATCGGATGTCTATGTAAAATGCGATATTTGTAAAGGTAAACGCTATAATCGGGAAACTCTTGAGGTTAAATACAAAGGTAAAACTATTTCGGATGTCTTGGACATGAGTGTAAAAGAGGCTTTGGAGTTTTTCGATAGTATTCCGTCGATAAAGAATAAACTGCAAACTCTCAATGACGTCGGTCTTGATTATATGCGACTAGGGCAAAGTGCTACAACTCTTTCAGGAGGGGAAGCTCAAAGAATTAAACTGGCTTCAGAATTGAATAAGCGTTCGACCGGTAAAACTCTTTATCTTTTGGATGAACCGTCTGTCGGGTTGCATTGGGCAGATTTGGATAAGTTGGCTAAAATCTTACAAGCTCTAGCAGATCAAGGTAATACTATTTTAATGATTGAGCATAATCTTGATTTAATAAAAATAGCAGACCATATAATAGACTTAGGTCCTGAGGGCGGAGTTGACGGCGGACGTGTAGTTACTTGCGGAACGCCACAGCAAGTTGCGAAATGTAAAGATTCTTATACGGGAAAATATTTGGCAAAATACCTTAAAAAGGCTTGATTTTATTGACTATTTGATTTTTTTTTGAAATATTGCTATTATGTTTATGAAAATAGGTGGCAAAATGTGGCAAAAATTTTTGTATTCTGTTTTTTTTATAATAATAGCAGGAGTATGCACTCAAGTGTATGCGCAGACTGTCGAGGTTTATGCTCTCAGTCCAATTAGTACGGCAAATCCTTCAGAGTCTGTATCTGTAAAAATACTGGAACCTATAGAGTTGCAGCAAGGTCAAATAATTGATGCAGGTTCAACTTTAACAGGTCAACTGGTAGACGTAAAAAGTCCGAAGCGCCTGAAACGTGATGCGGGATTTTCAATAAAACCGAAGTCTTACGTTAGCTCAGACGGCGTGAAGCACGATTTGAACTTGAACATTAAAGCCTCCTATACAAAACCTCTTGATAAAGGCGAACTTGCCAAAAATGCGGCATTGGGTGTCGGAAATTGCTTTGTAAAAGGTTTATCAATGGGGGTTGCAGCAGTTCAGGGTGCAGTTAAAAACGAAGAAGGCGGACGTGTAAAGTCTTCGGTAGTTTCTGCTTATGAAGCTTCTCCGCTCTCCTATGCGGAAAAGGGAGAAGATTTAGATATTCAATCCGGTCAACATTTTTATTTGAAATTCCCTGATATAAAATCAGATAAAAATAAAAGTGATGATGGAGAAATAAAAGGACAAAATTATTCATTTACTATAGAAAAGGAGTAAAATAACTATGAAGAAATTATTTATGGCATTTGCGGCATTGGTGCTTTCAGTTTCATTGTTTCAAGCTGTTGATGCAAAAACTGTGCAAGTAACAGCATTGGAGGATTTTCAAACGGCTAATCCGCCGGAAGTTTTGCACGTACAAATGAATGCTAATACAAGACTTGATTATGATTTGATGTTGTTTCAAGGCTTTCAAGTTACAGGGAAAGTTGTAAGACAAGGTGAAGGCTTTGTATTTCTTCCTGCAACTTATGTAAACTATCAAGAAGAAAAATTGCCGATATATAAAGAATTTCCTGCGGTATATAAAGGAAAAAGCGGTTTAATCAGACAAAACCAACCGTTTTTGTTAGTTTTTCCGGATAACGGACCGGATACATTCCAGTATTATGTACCAAGTGTAAGTGATATGAACTAATCGCTTGCTGTTAATGGTATAGATATTGTGCATGTTATTTTGAATTTATTTCTTCCCTTTTTTAATATAAGAAAGGGAAGATTTTACGTATGTTATCCTAAATCCATTTCTTCCCTCTCCTAAGGTAGGAGAGGGTTAGGGTGAGGTCTGGGCGGGGTTTGTCATTGAGGTCTGAGTGACTTGAACAGTATACAGAAATGCAAAACACCCATGTCATCCTGAATTTATTTCAGGATCTTAAACCCTAGCAAACCCCACCAACGGCAAGATGCTGAAACAAGTTCAGCATGACAATATAAGGAAAATAAAGGTCTAACGCGTATGTCATCCTGAATTTATTTCAGGATCTTAATCCCTAGCAAACTCCACCAACGGCAAGACCCTGAAACGAGTTCAGGGTGACACAAGTGTTTGCTTTTTGTATTCTGCTCTGCTTGTTTAGGGTGGTACAAGTGTTTGCTTTTGGTATTCTGCTCGACTTGTTCAGGGTGGCACTTGTGGTCGTAAATGGTGACTTGTTTCTACTTTAGTGGAATCTTCTTCTTCCGATGTGGTGTGCTGAGGCAACTCTTTTGCCAACCTGCATTCCTGTACCTGATTTTTGTATTCCGCCGAGTTGAGCGCCTGCTGATTGTAAGAAACTTCCATACTGCATTGTGCTTGCCATTTTTGAATTGAATTGCTTTGCAGCTCTTTCTGCATAAGTTTTTGCATTAAGACCTTTTAGTTCCTCTAAACCTTTTTTAGCTTTATCTAATTGCTTTTGCGCAGCGGCTTTTGCTTCTGCTGTTGTTGCTTTTTCAAGATTTGCTGTTGCGTCTTGAACTTGTTTTTCTGCGCCTTTGATTTCTGTGTCTAATTTACCGCCGGCTTTGCTTGCATTTGCAAAAACTTTTTCATTATGTGCATCAACTTTACCCTGGAATTTGTTAGCTTGCTCTTGTAATTTATCGGCTTTTGCTTGAATTTTTGGGTCAGGTTTTATTTCTGTAGTTTTAGCTGCAGCTTCACCTGTTTGACCTGCCGCATCACCTGTTTTAGCAGCCGTGTCACCAGCGGCATTACCGGCTTTATCTGCTGCATTACCGGCTTTATCTGCGGTATCACCGGCTTTATCTGCGGCGTTACCGACTTTATCTGCGGCGTTACCTGCTCCTTCAGCAGCTTTATCGGTAGCTTGGCTTGCTGCCTCTTTTGTTACTTCAGTTCCTTTTTCAGCAGCTTTTGCATTTAATTTGTCCGCAGCTTTTTGAGATGCGTTAGCAGCTTCTTGGTTAACGCTTTGGAAACCGCCCGCAATTTCTTTTGTTCCTTTAACTGCTGATGCTCCTGACATAACTGCCGTAGCAGCTGAAGTCAATGCCCCAGCAATATTACCTTGTGCTGCGTAAACTGCAGTTTTTGTTACGTTTGCTGCTAATTTCCCGTAGTTACCTACGGTTTCAACAGTTATACCGACTTTTTCAACAACGCTTCCTGCATTAATCATTGCAGCTCCAGCAGAAGCCGTGAATGGGTTAGAAGCAAGTGCTGTTCCTACGGTAATCATACCTTTGCCAACGTATTGAGTTGTTTGACCTGCCATTGTTGTATATCCTGCAATTTGATCTGCTTTTTCTGCAACTTTCAATACTTTGTTTGATTCAGTTTGATTTGTATTGATGTTTTGTTGGTTTTTAATTGCAGTTTTTTGATATGCTTTTGAAGTCTTTGTTAAAGTTCTAATTCTTTTGTTTGTTGAAACTTGAACTTTTTTAAGTCTTACTTGGCTTTTGCCCATTTGAGCTTGAGTTGATTGAAGTTTTAATGTTTTTGCTTGAATTGTAGCTTGAGCTTGTATTTTTGTATCTTGATCTGCATTGCTGTCAGAAACAATTGCATTTTGACTTTCTATCTCTGCATTTATGCTATCAACTTGTTCTGAAAGTTTTTCCATTTCGACAGCTTCTTTTGCCATTTGTTTTTGAGCTTTGTCGATAGCTTTTTGCTCTGTTCGCATTCTTTTTTGGAAAGTCTTTTCATCAGATTTCATTTTTTTGTCTAATCTTTTCATCTCTGATGCAGAATCTTTCATCTGTTGAGTGCCTTGCTCAGTTTGAGTTGTTGTAGTTTTACATTCTGCTTTGCTATCGTTAGAAGATACTACAGCTGCATCTCCGTCTTTTTCATTGACTTCATCTTTTCCTTTTGTTTCATCTTTTTGTTCGCCGCCTGCTGCGTTGGATGCTCTTTTGTTTAATTCAGCATCTACTTTTCCTAATTTTTGTTTAATGCTGTATTCTATAAATCTTGGAATGTCACCATCCAAATATTCTGTTAATTCAGATTTTAATTGTTCCAATTCGCCTGCTGGAACTTCTGTTAAATTATCAAAATCATATTTGCTGATATCAAGTCTGGTATCTTCTTTTTCTTGACCTTCTGTTTTTGCAGCTTTAATGTTGTCAACACCTTTTGTATCTTCAGGTTTTTGAGTTGAAGATACATTTTGAATAGATTTAGTTGTATTTAGGTTAAGAACATTATTGGCAAACTGAGAACCTCTTGTTCTTTGAGCACCTTGATTGCCTTGAGTTGAACTGATTGTATTTGCACGTGAATTAAATATGGAACCGTTCATGGTCATATTTACATCAACTCTTTTTGCTGATAAGCCGCCTTTTGGTATTTGACCGCTTTTCATCAGCTTCAAAAGCTTTTGCATATCCATATTTTGATTTACGTTGTTAATGCTCACTTATTTAAGCTCTCCAAATTAAAACTCTCTTGTATATATAAAAAATTTTGAAAACCTCCGATTTCACAACTTTTAGTTTTGTTTACAAATGTTTACAAAACTATTTATCAGGTATCAAATCTTGTCTTAAAAGTTTTTTTAAGTTAAAATTGTTAGGTAGATTTTAATAAGTTAGGGAGAAATCGTATGGATTTAATGAAAGGTAAAAAAGGGGTTATTTTCGGAGTTTCTAATACTCACGGGATAGCTTACGGTATTGCAAAACAACTTCACGATGCAGGTGCAGAAATTGCATTCACTTATGCTGGTGAAGCTATGGAAAAAAGGGTTCGCCCGATTGCGGAAGATATGGGTGCAAAAATCATTATGAGCTGCGACGTAACTAAAGAAGATGAAGTTAAAGCAGTTTTTGATGAATGTGAAAAAGTATACGGCAAATTGGATTTTGTTGTTCATGCTGTTGCTTTTGCTAAAAAAGAAGATTTGATGGGTCGATTTGTAGAAACTTCTCCTGATGGTTGGAATACAGCTTTGGGCGTTAGTGCGTATTCATTGGTTACAATTTGTCGCCACGCTGAACCTATTATGAATGAAGGTAGTTCAATTTTTGCTCTTACTTATCTTGGTTCAATTCTTTCTGTTCCAAGTTACAACGTAATGGGTGTAGCAAAAGCTGCTTTGGAATCATCAATGAGATTTTTGGCAGTTGATTTGGGTGCAAAAGGTATCAGAGTTAACTGTATTTCAGCAGGCCCTGTTAAAACCCTTGCATCTATGGGTATCAGCGGATTTTCTAAAATGTTGAAAGCTGCAGCTGCAAGATCTCCGTTGAAAAGAAATGTAGCGTTGGAAGAAGTAGGTAAAGCAGGTTTGTATTTGGCTTCTGATTTGTCTGCAGGTACAACCGGTGAAGTTATCTATGTGGACTGCGGTTGCCATTCTGCTTATGCATCTTCTGAAGAAATGGATATTTTGAGCGAACATCTTGAAATATAGTTCCATATTTAGATTAATAAATAAAGACGTCGAACTTATAAAAGTTCGACGTCTTTTTATCAGGTGCTTTATGGTTGCTGTAGAAATTTCACGATTGCAAGATGCTGAAACAAGTTCAGCATGACATGCTTGGGAGTACTTGGTGAGAAAATGAGATAATACACAAATGTAAAACGCGTATGTCATCCTGAATTTATTTCAGGATCTTTAAAACTCGGCAAATTTCATCAACAGCAAGACCCTGAAACGCGCCT
Source organism: uncultured Candidatus Melainabacteria bacterium (assembly GCA_946055575.1). Lineage (GTDB taxonomy): Bacteria > Cyanobacteriota > Vampirovibrionia > Gastranaerophilales > Gastranaerophilaceae > Zag111. The sequence continues at coordinate 3,610 of CAMGGL010000073.1, read as the reverse complement.
CGCAATATACGGATATTGCTAACGCTTACATCCTCTGCTCGGATTGTTCAGGGTAACACAAGTGTTTGCTTTTTGTATTCTGCTCGGCTTGTTCAGAGTGACACATTCGATATGGTGTCTGCCACGTTCCGAATGATAATTCCAACTGCTTTAGCGCAATTACCTTAATGCAAAGACTGTATGTCAAATTCAATTTGTGTTTTAAGTTCATCAAGGTTGTTAAATTTGATTTCAGGTCGTATCATTCTGGTGAAACTTACTTTTATATCTCTATCGTAAATGTTTTCATTGAAATCAAGTATGTGAACTTCCAAAATTGCTATACCATCATTTGTTACGGTCGGAGAAACCCCGTAATTAGCCAAACCTCTATGTACTGAGCCGTCATCTAACGTAACGTCAACATCATAAACTCCAAAAGGTGGCTCAATTATATCCAATGGGTAAATAATATTTGCGGTCGGAAAACCTATTGTTCTTCCAAGTTCTCTGCCTTTTATTACAGTGCCGTAAACTTCAAATTTTCTGCCAAGCATGGATGTTGCCATATCTACAACCCCTGTTTTTATAAAATGTCTGATCGCAGTAGAACTTATTACATCTCCAAATATTGACTGAGGTGGAGTTGCTGAATATACATAATCAAATCTGTCTTGATTATCAGATAAAAATTTTACATCTCCTGTTTTATTAACACCAAAATGATGGTTAAAACCTGTTGAAATTGCCAGCGGATAGAAATACTTAACAATTATGTCTTCCAAATATTGCATAGGTGTCATTTTAGAAACCTGAGCAAAGTCAAGCTCTAATACATAATCAACTCCAAGCTTTTCGAGGTATTTGTATTTGTCTTCAAGTGTTAGAATATATTTTGGAGAAACACCCTTGAAATAGCAGTAAGGATGCTCTTTAAATGTGACGACAGCCGACTTGCAATTGTTTTCTCTTGCAAAATCAACAGCGCATTGAACTACAGCCTGATGTCCCAAGTGAACACCATCAAAAAATCCTAGCGCAAGTGATAAATTCGGTATCTCTCTTAATTCTCTAACAATCTCCATAATATAATTATATCCTAAAAATAATTATTGTAAAAAGTGTTAAGTATATTAAATTCTTTTATTTGAACAAAATTCCAACGATAGAGGCTGACATATAGCAAGTTAGTGTCCCGCAAATTAGGGCTCTTACACCTAATCTTGCAAGGTTTTTACGTTGATTTGGTGCAAGTTCTCCAATACCTCCTAACAAAATCGCTATTGAACCGAAGTTTCCAAAGCTGCATAGCGCAAAACTAGCTATTAAAAATGCCTTTGGAGATAATTGTGTTGCCGGTGATGTTAAATCCATATATGCAACCATTTCGTTTAATACCAATTTTGTTCCCATTAATCCGCCAACGGTTGTAGCTTCTGATATTGGAACCCCCATTGTAATTGCTAATAGTGCAAATATTTTACCTAAAATCATTTTTAATGATAAATGTGATAATGCTGCTCCTAATCCGGTTGAATTATTCATATGTAACAGTTTTACCGTTAAAATCCCGGCATGTGCCAAAAACCAATCAATCATTGCAACCAATGCAACAAGTGCTAAAATCATTGCGATAACATTTATTGCAACTTTCATGCCTTCGGATGCTCCAGATGATATCGCATCAAAAACATTGACATGTTGTCGGTTTCTTTTACTGAAAGAAAGTTTGAAGTCTTTACTTGTTTCAGGGTCACCTGTTTCCGGGTAAACAATTTTAGAAATAACCAAAGCTCCGGGTGCTGCCATTACGGAAGACGCCAGTATATATTCAGGCGGAATGCCCATTCCTATATATATCGGCATAATTGACCCTGATATGCAGGCAAGTGAACCTGACATTGACGCCAATAATTCCGAACGTGTCAAATTTGCCAAATATGGTTTTATCATGATTTGAGCAACAATTTGCCCGACAAAGGCACTTGCAACATTTGACAGAGCTTCCGCACCGCTAACATCAAGCAGTTTGTTCATACCTCTGCCCAAAAACGCAACTACTCTTTGCATTATGCCATAATGGTATAAAATATTTACCAAAACCATCATAAACACCATTGAGCATATCATTTGAAGTGCAAAAACTGTATATCCGCCGGAAAACAAGCTTTCAAAACTTTTATTCATAAATCCGCCAAAAACAGTTGCCCCGCCTTCTTTTGCAAAAACCAAAAGTTTTTGTATAAATTCACCAATCCAAAGGACAATTTTTTGACCAATAGGAACTTTAAAAATCAAAACTGCAAGTAAAACTTGAAGTAAAAACCCCATTCCCACTGTTTTGTAATTGATAGCCTTTTTGTTGTTTGACATTAAATATGCCAATCCGAAAATCAATAATATCCCAAAGATTCCAATAAATCTGCTCATGTTGCCCCTTCACTATTTACTTCTTTATTATACAAAAAAGAAGCCCGAATAGGCTTCTTTTTTTTGAAAATGTGATAAAAGTTAATGTTCAAATTATGCTTTATTGAAAAATCCCATAATTTTATCTATCAAACCTACAGAAGACTCCATTTCGTCAGCTTCCAGTTTTTCAAGTCTGTCTTTTGCAATTTTGTATTCCGCAGGATCTTTAACTAATTCAATATATTTTGTGTAAGCATTGATTGCCTTGTGTTTATCTTTGCTCTTTTCGTAAGCCTTTGCTAATTCCTTTAGAGTATCCAAATCTTTAGAATCAAATTCAATAATTTTTTCCAATAATTCGGTTTGAGCTCTGTAATCTCCGATACTCTCTCTGAAAGCTGCAAGTTTTTTTAATGCTTCTTTGTTGTGAGGTTCGATTTTAAGGATTTTTTCATAATATTCTGTGGCATGTGTAGTTTCGCCTGTTTCTGTTAATAATTCCGCAAGCGTAAACATTACATCGACATCTTCTGCTTTTAGTTGAACGGCATTGATAAGTTCGTTTGCTGCAATATCCTTATTCCCTCTGAGTATATTGTATTTACCCCAGTTGACATGTGCAAGATATTCATCTTTGCTTTCATCATAAACAAGTGCGCGCATTTGATATGTCAACGGTGAATTTGGTTGTAGTTTGTTGTACTCATCTATATTCAAAAGTGCTTTAGCAAAATCTTTTGAAGAATAGTAATATTGTGCTTTTAAAGTGTAATATCTTGGATTTGTTTTATATTCATCAGGCAGTTCGTTTAGTTTTTTGTAGGCTTCTTCAACCTCTCCGAGCTCAAGCAAGCTTTGAATTTTCATTAGTTCGTCCTTTGTATACTTGACTGCTTCTTGAGGTTTTCCGCATTTTAGGTATACGGTAGCAATAGCCTCGTTTATCCTATCAGAATTAAAGCCTTTGTCTAAAGCTCTGTGTAAAACATCTAAAGCACTTGAGTAGGCTTCATCTTGTACGTAAATATCTGCAAGTTGCAAGAAAATATCTTCATGCAGGTTGTCGTATTCAAGAATAAGGTTGTATTCATCAATTGCTTTTAGGTTATTATTAGTCTGCCTGTATAGGTTTGCAAGTGTTAATCTTGTCATGACCATTTGAGTTTCATCATCTTGAGCATATTGGAGTGCTTTTTTGAAATCATTTATTGCAAATTCC
>CAMGGL010000072.1 GCA_946055575.1 uncultured Candidatus Melainabacteria bacterium | reverse complement strand
ATTAATTTATATATTTAACCTTAAATTCTTAATATATTGAGTTTTTAGAAAAAATATTATATCCTTTTGATAAAAGGATGATAAGACAAGGGGAGAAACAATGAATATTCAAGAACGCACAGAGAGCATTAATAATATAATTAAAAACATTGCGGAATTTATACAAACAAATAACGAAATCAAAGAAGATTTTAATGAATACTTAAGAACAATCGGAGCTAATACAAAAAACGGTGTACCTATACAGACAGCATGCTTTAGTTACATCCTGGAAAGAAATCTTGGTGAAGATTTAAAAAGTATTCCTCAATTATATCTGGAAAATACAAAAGGTCTCGATAAAGAAACTAAAACAATCGTTGAAGCTATTGACAATTCAATATCTTCTGTTTTTGAAATAAAAAAAGTTACAAAAACAGGTTTTGACCTTTTAAATATCGTAAACGAACGCAGATATATGATAATATCCCTAATGAAAATGACAACATTTAGAGGGCTAGGCTCAGGGGATTATGTCATTGCAAGAATTGTTAACATCAACGGAGACTACTATTTACTTGAAATCTCGGGAGTTTTACCTTCATCAAAGAAAGAAGAAGCCTACAGATTTGCGGTTGCTAAAATAATTCAAAACCCTGAACTCGTTTATCTTGATAACCCTGAAAAACAAAAAGAAATTGAAGATGATGTTGCTGATATCGAAAAGAAATTCGTTGAATTTTTTGACGGGAAAAACGAGATTATCACAACCAATAAAAATGCGGATAATTTAATCGGATTGTTTAATGACTTTGCAGAAGAAGGAAACAAATCCGACTACGCCGAACTGATAACCGAACCGGAAGACTATAAGTTTTTTAACGTAAATGAATTTAATAATTCATATGATAATTTTCTAGAAAATTCATTGGGTGGTTTTTCATCACACAAGGAAACCTACGATGTAGGTATTATCTACGATAAGGAGCTGGGATTGTACGCAATTCCTTTCTATGGTACATTTAATAAAATTTTTGAGGTAAAAGATTACACCAAAGTAGTAAATTACGACATGTGTATAAAATACTTCCTTGAAAACGATAAATACAGCGCTAATCTTATTCGCATGGTAGCGGAAAAACATAAAAACTTTATGGAAATAGTTAATGCGGTATTGGCTAAAAACTATACATTAGATGAGCTCTTAAAAAAATACAAGCGAAGATATTTAAACAACAAAATTATATCTTCAACAACAGTTTTATACCGCTCAAACGCTTTTTCTAATATGCTCGGAATAATTGAATATCACGAAAACCGACCGCAAATTGATACATCTAAAAAGATAGGTCGTAATGACCCTTGTCCTTGCGGAAGCGGCAAAAAATACAAAAAATGCTGTGGTGCAGCAGTAAATGTATAAGTATGATTAAACAAATTAGACTTAAAGACTATATATTAATTGATGAACTATGTGCCAACCTGCACAACGGGCTTAACATTATTACAGGTGAAACCGGTGCAGGAAAAAGTATTATATTAAATGCCATAGATTTGGTATTTTCGCAAAGAGTTTCAAAAGACGTTATAAAAACAGGCAAAGACAAAGCTGTCATTGAACTTATTATCGAGAATACAAAACATGACCTGACACATTTTTATGAAGAAAACGGCATTGATAATCTTGGCACAGAAGTCATTATAACAAAAGAAATTACACAAAACTCCGTTCGTTCAAGAATTAACGGAACACTTGTCAATCAAGAAATTCTAAAAAGTCTTAAAACATTATTTGTTGATATTCATTCTCAGCATCAAACTTACACCTTTTTACACCCGCAGTACCATATAAAATTACTTGATTCGTACGCAAAAGACGTTTATGGTGAGGTTTTAACTTCTTACAAAGAAAAATATTTGCATTTGGAAAATCTCTGTAAACAACTGGAAAATGCAAAGTCAAGCGCAGATACTACTGAAAACCAAATCGAGTTTTTAAAATTTCAAATAAATGAAATTGCTGAAGCTAATATTACATCTCCAACAGAAGATGAAGACTTATCACAAGAACTTGAAGTCCTTGAAAATGCCGAGAAATTGAAAGAGCTTACAGGTTCAGCTTACTGGGCAATAAACGGGGATGACGGTTCCATTGTAGAAGCCCTGTCAAAAATAAAATACGACATAACAAAGGCTTCAACTTTTGACTCAAAACTTGAAGAAACAAATGACAAATTTCTTGACACATTGGAAAATCTTAAGGATATTGCATCCGAACTTAGAGATTACAGTCAAAATTTAGATAACGATACGCAAAGACTTAATGATATACAGGAGCGACTGTTCAATTTAGACAAATTAAAACACAAATACGGCGGAACTCTTGAATGCGTGCTTAAAAGTTATGACGAATTTACAAACGAACTTGCAGGGATTGAATTTTCAACCCAAAACATTGAGAATTTAGAAAAAGAAATACAAGTTTTAAAATCAGAACTTTCACAAATTGCACAGACAATAAGCGAACACAGGAAAAATTATGCACAAGTCTTATCAGTACTAATTCAAGATAAACTTGCGGTTTTAGAACTTCCAAAAGCCAGATTTAACATCCAGATATCAGAAAAAGAACTTTCAAAAGACGGTATAGATAATGTTGAATTTATGATTTCAACAAACGTATCAGAAGACTTGAAGCCATTAGCAAAAACCGCATCCGGCGGAGAAATTTCAAGGGTGATGCTTGCAATAAAATCTATTTTTGCTCAAAATGACGATATTGATACTGTCATTTTTGACGAGATAGATACCGGAATTTCGGGAAAAGCTGCACAATCAGCTGCCGAAGAAATTTTGGAATTAAGCAAATCGCACCAAATTATAGTAATAACTCATCAGGCAATTATTGCATCTAAGGCTGATAAACATTTTTACGTAAGAAAATCACAACAAGATACAACAAAAGTTGAAGTTTATGTATTAACGGGAGATAACAGAATTAAAGCTCTTGCAGAACTTGCAGGCGGAACAATAAACGAACAATCCATCGAATTTGCGAAATCACTTTTAAATACGTAATTAAGAACTGGAGGAGGGAAACAAATGAAATGCGCAAAATGTAACTTAGAACTAGAGGTTCTGAATATTAACGGCATTATTGTGCTTTATTGTAAAGACTGTAAAGGCATGTGGATAAAATATTCGGAATTAAAAAAGATAGGGGAAACATTAGGGATAAAAAATGAGCTTATCAACCCGGCAGACATGCAAGCTCTTAGCGTAAAAGAAGAACAACGACAATGTCCAAACTGTACCAAAACTATGGATAAGGTATATTTTAACGGAGTTATTGTTGATAAGTGCTCGGCTTGCAACGGTACTTGGTTTGATAACGGAGAATTATCAAAATATTTCAAAACATATCTGAAAAATGCCGTTGAAATTACAGATAACATGGCATTTTTGACAAAATATTGCAATACTGCAAAAATTTCAACCCCTGTTCTTCCTGATTTAGAAATACAAAGTAAGGAGCAAGAATTTCCGGCGTTTTCATTAAACGGATTTTTAGTTGTTGTAATACAGCTATTACTGATTACGCTATTATCCTTGACATGGCTTGTTTTGCCTATACCGGGTGTTACGGTTATTATGTTTATAATATTGGCGTTTATAACTGGAGGATACAGAATTCTAAAACCTCAAGAAGCACTTGCTTTAACAGTATTCGGAAAATACGTCGGAACATTGCGCGGAGCAGGATTTCATTGGGTCAACCCGTTTTCAATGAGCGCTACACAATTCAGCACAATTTCATTAAAAGCAATGACACTTGATAACGGCAAACAAAAGATTAACGATGAATTGGGAAACCCTATTGAAGTCGGTATCATTGTAATTTGGGAAGTAGCAGATACCGCCAAAGCGATTTTCAATGTTGATGATTACAAAACTTTTATTTCCGCTCAAAGTGATTCAGCATTAAGAAATATTGTCAGAATGTACCCTTACGACGCATCAGAAGAATCAGGAAAATCCTCTTTAAGAGGAGACAGCGCAGAGATTTCGGCAAAATTAAAAGCTGAAATCCAAAGGAATGTAAGAGTTGCGGGAATTAATATTGTTGATGCAAAGATTACTCACCTTGCATACGCTCCGGAAATTGCAATTGCTATGTTACAAAGACAACAAGCAGTTGCGGTTATAGACGCTAAAAAAACAATAGTTGAAGGTGCTGTCGGAATGGTTGAAATGGCTTTAAATAAGCTCACAACCAATAATGTAGCACAGCTTAGTGATGTTGAAAAAGCACAAATGATAAACAACCTGCTGGTTGTACTCTGTAGCAATAAAGAAGCTCAGCCGGTTATTAAGAATAACATATAAACAAAAAAGCGGTGAATAAAATTTAATTATTCACCGCTTTTTATCTCTAGAATAAATACCGGTATCGAAGGAAAATTTCGTTCAATACCGGAATGAAAGATGATGAATTAATATAACAATAAGATTGGCTAGCTTTCAATATAATCTTTAAAATGCTGATTGCTTGCAAATTTTTTCAGTTTTGTAATCGCTCCTTCTTCTATTTGCCTAATTCGTTCCTTTGAATAGCCGAGCATTTCACCAAGTTGAGCTAATGTTTTAGGCGAAGTTGAATATAATCCGAAACGGTTTATCAAAACCATTTTTTCCCTTTCTGTCAAATTATCCAACATTTGAGGAAGTTTCAACATTAGAGATTTGTTTTTTGCGTACTCCTCAGGGGAATTACATGATTTATCCTCAATATAATCTTTTAAACATAAATCATCAGTTACTGAAGTTTCAAGACTAACAGGCTCAAGAATAATTGAGGATTTTATGCGTTTAAGTTTAGAAAGAGGGATATTCATAGCATCTGCCATTTCAATATCAGTTGGTTCTTTGGAATTTTTTAGAGATAATTCCGCAAATATCTTTTTATATTTTCGGATTTTATCTGCCATATGAACAGGTATTCTTATAGATTTTGAATTATTCGCAATAGCACGTATAATCGATTGTTTAATCCACCATGTTGCATAGGTTGAGAACTTAAAATTCTTTGAATAATCAAATTTTTCAGCAGCTCTAATCAAGCCAAGAGAACCTTCTTGAACTAAATCCATAAACAATACCCCCTGCCCGATATAACGCTTGGCAATACTCACAACAAGACGCAAATTTGCTTGAATAAGCTTTCGTTTTGCAATATCTGAATTTTGCTCACGAATCAATTTGCCTAAAACTTTTTCATCCTCAGACTTAAGCAATTTAATTTTTCCGATTTCTTTCAAATAAGTTTGCAAAATATCATCGTCATGCGCAATAGCTGAAAAAGTTTTTATATCATTTGCATCATTTGAACAAATATTATTCAACTTTTCAGATTCTATATAATCTAAAATTATACCCACAATAACCTCCGGCTCATAATTTTACATTCCATAAATTAAGACGAAAAAATACAGAAAAAGTTTCAATAAAAGCCTTGACATAAAATTTTGTTCTTGATAAGATTAAAAGCGCAAAGGATATAGTTCCTAAGCAATTGTCTGGTTAGACTAGCTGAAAAGTAAATAGTAAATGGGTGTTTAGCTCAGTTGGTAGAGCGTCTCCCTTACAAGGAGAGGGTCGGGGGTTCAAGTCCCTCAACACCCACCATATATAACAGAGCCGAAGGCTCTTTTTTATTGCGAATTTTTAGAACTAGCAACCAAATTATCAGCTATTACGCACTCATTGAGTAGCCATAATCAGCAAGTGTCTTTTTGGAAATCGCTTTTCTTAGCATTTCAAGTTCTTCAAGATCTTTTTCTGTTATAATTCCTTTTATTTCAGGTCCGTGATATTGTTTATATTTAGCTGCAATTTCAGGAGAGAACTTAAATCCGCGAGAGGCTAAATGGAAATAATCCGCTGTAAATTCTAATCTGTTAAATAACATATTAGGAAGATAATATTTTACCGGATCTTTTCTAAAATCGCTATAAGTTTTGTTTAATCTTTTCTTTACAGCTATTTTTTCAGCATCAGTTTTACAAAGAGATAAAGCTTCTTCAATTGCAGCTTTTGCAGGATTATGCCTAAAATAACCCTCATCCCAAGCTCGTTTCAAATCTTTAGCTAATATCTCCTGTTCTTTTTTATTGAGGTGATTAAAAGTACAATTTTTGAACAAGCCCAGTTTGTGCATCAATTTCCCAAAATCCTGTTTGTAAGCATCTTTCATAAATGCCAATTGTCCCATAGATTTATGCATCAAATGACCTGTTTCATGTATAGGAACTCTAAAATCAATATGTTTGATACTCCTTGGATTATAAATAATTGTATGTTTCCCAAATGTTTCAGCTAATAATCCGGAGCCGCTTGGGATTCTATATTCAAAAAACATAAGCTCCTTAGGAATTTCGTAACCTTTTGACCCTAAAAACTTATGGAACTTCTCCATAAACTCAACATTTTGCAAAGTTTGTAAGGTTTCACGTTGAAATCCATGAGAGGCTGCAACTTCTTCATAAGTTTTTACGATATCTATTTTTGCACAAGAAGATTTATTCATTTGCTTTGTATAATCAGACATTATATGTTTATAGTCCTTATACGCTTGCGGACGAGGATTTAAACCTACTATTCGTTTTAAAAATTTTCTGCCGCCAATCCCAAAAAGTTCTACCGATAATTCATGTAACATGCCCATAATACTTTAACCTTTAACACTATAACTATTTATATAAAGAATTGCATCACGTAGGAATTGCTTTTAAATAATTTTCAAAGTAATAAATCTTAATATACAAATAAAGTTTTCCTAAGAATATATTAAGTGATTGATATAAAACTAAAAGAATGATAAAATGAGTATTGTTTAGATAAAATAAGAGAGGTTATATGAAAAAGTTAGCTTTTACGTTGGCGGAAGTACTGATAGTTATGGCTCTTATCGGTTTTTTATTTACTCTAATGATTCCGACTGTAATGACAAAACAAACAACCACAAAATATATAGAAGCCGTAAAAATAGCTCAGACCAAACTTCAAACAGCATTAGATGCAACAATTGAAGCAAACAAGGGAAGAGTACCTCAGGATTGGGATTCTGTTCGAGAAGCAGAGAATAAATCTGACGCAATAGTAAAAGAATTAGCAAAAAAATTGCAGATAATGTCATATTGTGAAGACATTCCAACCGGTTGTTTTGCACCAAAATACCAAACGCTAAACGGCAAACCAACAAAGGTTATAACTGATGACATGGAGCCGTATGAGAAAACATTTGATAATAGCTCTGAAGATGAAGATTTTGAATACACATCAGCTAATCCGGAATATTCTTCAACATATATTACTCTCTTAGAAGGCGGTTCGGTAGTGCTAAAAACATATTCAGAACGTTGTAACGGACGTTTAGGTTCGACAGATTCTTTGGAAAGACCTTTTTGTGGTGTAGTATATATTGACGTTAACGGACCGTCAGTACCAAATATACTAGGGGTTGACGTTTTCGGATTTTGGCTATCAGGTTCAAGCTTGCTACCTATGGGATTTTACGGTGACGGATACGCGTTTAGTGAATATTGTTTAAGAGAAACACCTTACAATAACAAATACAACGGGTTGGGTTGTACTGCTTGGGCATTAAAAAACAAAAACATGGAATACCGTAACTGTCAAGCAGGAACAAGACTGGATTGGCAAAAAGCAACTCATTGCAACCAAAGCACAAACTAAATAAAAAACACACAAGAGATAGCAAAAAAAGGTGCCCAAAATTTTAGTTCCTAAGATAGGAGAGTGCTGAGGTGTGGTCTGGTCAAGGTTTTACACTCTTGTCATCCTGAACTCGTTTCAGGATCTTTTAGATGCAAAGGTATAACAAATATGTCATCCTGAACTCGTTTCAAGATCTATAACAAATTCTGCAATACCTGCGCAATAAAAAAGGGGAAGTAATTCCCCCTAAAATATACATTTACCCGTTTAGTTGAATAATATGATGAAATTTAAATTCTTTTCAGTTGACCAATCATGGTTGTTCTTGTTGTGTTTGGTGAGTTTTTGGTTAATGCGGTTTTTTGAGTTGAGGTTAATTGTTTTACGATTTTCTTTTCTCCGCTTGAATATACTCCGCCGTTTGCGCGTTGTACAAGGTCTGCCTGTGTTGTTAATTTTAGTTTTTCAATTGAAGTTGATTGTGCAGTCTTTTGAGTTGATTGAGGTGCTTGGACTTTTTCTATCGGTTTTGTTTCTTTGCCAAGTGACCATCTGAAACCTGCGGTCAAGCTTACGCCGTTTCTTCCACCGTTTTGTATCATTGCTTGACCAAATGCCATACAATTATCTTTAAAGCGTTTTTGTACGCCAACACCATACTGAACGTAAGGTTTGATACTCATTTCAGGAAGTTTTACACTATTTGCCGTTACATCTGATTTATCAAGTAAGTTCCAAACCATATTAACGCTTGCGTAAGGTTGCCAACCGCCTTTTAAGTTGCCGATAACTTTTAGTCCTGGTGCAAGTTGAATTGCATTGAGCGGGTCGGATTTGATTTTTACCCCTGCTGCGTTGGTGTAATCAAATGTATTAACAAACGTATATGATAGTAACATATTAGGTTGCAAAATTAGTTTGCCTTCTTTAAATTCGAAGTTATAACCTGTTTTGTTACCGATACCTGCTAAAAGCATTGTAAAGTTTTCATGACCATACATATTTGTGTTTTCGGCAACGGTTGCACCTGCTGAGATTGTTGTTGCGTTGAAGAAGTTGCCTTTATATAGTGTCAATGTTCCGCCGAGTAATCCACCGTTTTGGGTTGAATCAACACCGCTATAGCGTTGGCTTGCGCCGTTATAACCGATATATCCTGTCCAAACGCGTTCCCAGCCGCGTTTCATTGGAGTTAATGCGGAGTCAAAACCGACCAAAGTACCGTAAGTTGTATTACTTACTTTAGGGCCGTTTTTGAGCGGGATATTTTCAAAGCTTGCATAAGGTTTTACCCAAACGCTTGAGCTATCTTGTTTTGAGAATATTGGTGAGAATGATCCGACATCTGTTGCATCACCTGTTGGAGAAAGTGCGTAGCGGTTCTTCATCTTCATAGAAACACGTTCAAGATACGGGATATTCATAAAGCTATCTGCGTTTTGGAAAGCAAAATTGAATGTTTGGTTCATTGTTGCTGTTGCACCGGACTGTGCTGCGACAGGAGAAGCAATAACCGCAGGGTTGAACGCGTCTGATGCGTTGCCGGTTGAGGTTGTTCCGCCACCAGGTTGGATAATTTTGTCACCTTTTGTAAACAAGAAGTATCCGCCGTCTTCACGGTTGTCGTATACTGCGTTGTATTTATAAATCGGGGTATAGAATGTTGTTTGGTGCTTAGTAGGTAAGTTCCAATCCCCAGCTAAACCGTTTGTGACATTGTCTTTTAAACCTGTTTCGGCAAAATAGATTTCTGTAATTTCGCGGTTTTCAGGGGCGTCAGATAACAAATTCATACCAACGACGTTCAAGTTGCCTGAATGTGTACCGTAGGTTGCGGCCTCAAATCTATCCATTGTGGAGTTTTCAAGGTCAACATCCGCAACAAAATTTGTGTCGCCTGTGATTGTTAAACTATCAAAGTTATAGGTATAAGTTTGATTGTTTA
>CAMGGL010000071.1 GCA_946055575.1 uncultured Candidatus Melainabacteria bacterium | reverse complement strand
TTATTCTTGCTTTATTAAAGCCAGCCAAATTTTTTTGAACATCTTTCAGATAAAACTCACTTAATTTGACTACTAAATCATAGCGCTTCTTACTATCCATACTCTCTCCTTGTCGTGCATAATACCACATCTCAAAAGAAAGAACAAGTATACATTGACACGGCTATATTTATATTATATGATAGAGACATAGCAAGAAAAGTGAGGTTTAATTTGATGGATCAAATAATTAAAGTTGCATGGGATTTAAACGAAAATTCAGATAACAGATACAAATTGGTATACGAAATTGCAGAACTTGCAAAAAAAATAGTTGATGAAAATCAAGCAAGAAAAGCTCGTGAAGATTTCGGATTTGAAGAAGTACACGAAGCAACTTATACCAAAGAAAATCCTGTTGAACATGCTCTTATGGTTAAAGCATCAGAAGCTGACGACAACAGATTAGTCGGTTAATAAAATTCAAAATCCACAAAAGCGTCAGGTTTTTGTGGATTTTTGTGAAAAAATTTTTGATAGAATTGGGGGTTAATTATGCAAGATACGTTGGATTATATAGAACAATTCACAGACGGTTTCAAACCTGAAATCGGTATTGTATTAGGTTCAGGGTTGGGAGAAATTGCCGATGTATATTGCGAATACAAAATCCCTTATGAACATATACCGGGCTTTTCAAAATCAACAATTGAAGGTCACAAAGGTCAACTCGTATTTGCCGAAATAAACAACAGAAAAGTCGTAATGATGCAGGGAAGAATGCACTATTACGAAGGACATTCAATGCAGGAAATAACCTACCCAATAAAGGTGATGAAAAAACTCGGAGTGGAAAAACTCATATTAACAAACGCTGCAGGAGCGGTTAATAAAAGTTTTAGACCGGGAGATATTATGGTAATTACCGATCATATAAACATGATGGGAGCAAATCCGCTAATAGGACCGAATGACAAAACTTTAGGTGTACGTTTTCCTGATATGAGTGAAGTTTATGACAAAAATTATATAAAACTTACTGATAAAGCAGGAAGAATACTAAACATTGATATTAAACACGGTGTTTATATCGCATCATCAGGTCCTAGTTATGAAACACCTGCCGAAATTAAAATGGCTAGATATATCGGAGCGGATGCCGCAGGAATGTCTACCGTTCCGGAAGCAATTGTTGCAAACTATTGCGGGATGAGAATACTCGGATTAAGCTGTATTACAAATTTTGCAGCCGGAATTTCCAACAAAAAATTATCTCACTCTGAGGTAATCGAAACAGCAAACAACATCAAAAGTAAATTCAAAGAATTGATTCTTTTGTTAATTAAAAACATATAAGTTTACTGGACTTTTCCGCGTAATTGACCGCAAGCAGCATCAATATCGGCACCACGTTCAAGCCTTACGGTAACTTTCTTTCCTGAATGTTCCATAAGAGATTTGAACTGCATAATCGATTTTCCTGACGGTCGTTCGTAATCATTTTTTTCTGTCGGGTTATACGGAATTAAGTTTATATTACATTTTATATCTTTCAAATACGCTGCAAGTTCTTTCACAGCTTGAATTGTGTCGTTTAAATCTTTTATCAAAAGGTATTCAATAGTAATACGTCTGCCCGTTTTATCCACATAATATTTCAATGCCTTATGAAGTTCATCCATTGGATACTTCCCTTCAATCGGCATTAATTTCAGTCGGGTTTCGTGATTTGGGGCATGCAAAGAAAGTGCCAAAGTTGATTGCATATCCAAATCTGCAAGTTCTCGAATTTTAGGAATAATTCCCGAAGTTGAAACAGTTAATCTCCTTGCTCCGATTTGGAAATTTTCATTAAAAATTTCCATAGCTTTTAAGACATTTTCAAGATTTAATAAAGGTTCACCTTGCCCCATAAATACAACATTTGTAACCTTTAGCCCTGTATCTCGCTGGATTGTCAAAACTTGCTCTACAATTTCTTTATAAGTAAGATTTCTGATAAAGCCACGTTTTCCCGTTGCGCAAAATGAACAATTAACTGCACAACCCACCTGTGAACTTACACAAGCAGTCAAATTCGCACGATTATCAAATCGCATGAGTACGGTTTCTACACATTCTCCGTCAGGAAACTCCAAAAGATATTTTATCGTACCGTCAGAACTGATCTGTTTAACCTTGATTTTTATATCAGTTACCTGTGCAACTTTTTTTAATTCATCCCTAAACTTTATGGATAAATCGGTCATTTCATCAATTTCTTTAACAGATTTTAAATATATCCAGTTATGAATTTGTCTTGCTCTGAATTTTGAAGCGCCCAGCGAATTTGTTATTTCTTCAATTTCACTTAAATTAAGTCCTGAAAGAGTTTTCATTATTTTTGAGTTTCCTTTATTTTTGCTATGTAAAAATTTAAAACTTCGGTTTCTGCATTAAGTTTAAGGCAAATATCTTCAGATTGCAATTTCCAAGAGGTAAATCCGCAAGATAAAGGCAAAAAAGAAAGCGGATTATCGGGGAAATCCTTACAAATTTGCGGTCTAGAGTCGTATTCCGGGCATTTATTATCCGCTGTTACCTTTGGACAATGATAAAAATAATACTTTTTCTCACCGTTTTGTATAAGTAAATCAAGATACTCGGGAAAAATTTTCCTTACTGTGCTTATATTATCGTAGGGAACAAAAACAGACAAAAATTGTGAGGCATAATTATCGCCATTTTGAGCCTTTTGCGCTAATTCATCGGGCGAAAACTCACTGCACGCAAACCTACAACATGCGCCGCAACCGATACATTTTGAGGAATTTCTCAAAGAGTTCATCTTGGAAAGTTTTTCTTTTTGAGTTTGCAATAGGCTTGAACACAAATAATTTAAAACTTTATTTTGCCAATTTCTGCCTAGTGACGGATTTGCAAACCTGCCAAAAACATCTGATGATAATTCCGGCGGTTTTAAGGCTTGAATTTGCAAATCAACATTTTCGGCAACCTCAAAAAAGTATTTCCGATAACGAGCTCTTAAACTTTCCAAATGACTATTTAAATCCTGCATATCATAATTGTAGCATAACAAAAGCGGTCATTTCTGAATTATTGAAATAACCGCTTTTATAATTCATAACAAATTGTTATTTATTCATAGCTTCTGCAACGGCAACGGCACATGCAACAGTTGCACCTACCATTGGGTTGTTACCCATACCGATAACACCCATCATTTCTACGTGAGCAGGAACTGAAGATGAACCTGCAAACTGAGCATCACCGTGCATTCTACCCATTGTATCAGTCATACCGTAAGATGCAGGACCTGCAGCTACGTTATCAGGGTGAAGTGTTCTACCTGTACCGCCACCTGATGCTACAGAGAAATATTTTCTTCCGTTTTCATAGCACCATTTTTTGTAAGTACCTGCAACAGGGTGTTGGAAACGAGTTGGGTTAGTTGAGTTACCTGTAATAGAAACATCAACACCTTCTTTAATCATAATTGCAACACCTTCTGATACATCATCAGCACCATAACATCTTACTTTTGCTCTTTCACCATCAGAGAAAGGTATTTCTTTTTTAATTTTTAATTCGCCTGTTTTGTAATCATATTCGGTTTCAACAGCTGTAAAACCGTTAATTCTTGCAATAACATAAGCTGCATCTTTTCCAAGACCGTTCAAGATTACTCTCAAAGGTTCTTTTCTTACTTTGTTAGCGTTACGAGCAATACCGATTGCACCTTCTGCAGCAGCAAAAGATTCGTGACCTGCCAAGAAACAGAAACATTTTGTTTCTTCTCTTAACAACATTGCACCCAGATTTCCGTGACCCAAACCGACTTTTCTTGTATCACCAACTGAACCCGGAACTGCAAAGGCTTGCAAACCTAAACCAATTGTTTCAGCTGCATCAGCCGCATTTTTAATACCTTTTTTGATTGCAATAGCACAACCTAAAGTATATGCCCAAGAAGCATTATCAAATGCTATCGGCTGGATACCTTTAACAATGGCATCTACATCAATACCTTTTGACAAGCATAATTCACGGGCTTCATCCAAGTTTTTGAAACCGTATTCCGGTAAAACTTTTTTCAAAGTAGACTCACGTCTGTCTTTTCCTTCAAAATTTGCCATAATTTATTTTCCTTTATCTTTTTTAGTTTTAACTTCCAATACTACTGCTTACGAGGATCGATATATTTTACGGCATCAGCATATCTGCCATAAGTACCGATATTCTTTTCATAAGCTTCTTTAGGGTCAACACCGCTTTTGATAGCATCCATTACTTTACCGAGATTTACAAACTTGTAACCGATAACTTCATCATGCTTATCAAGACCTAATTCTAAGATGTAGCCTTCAGTTAAAGAAAGATATCTAACACCTTTTTGTTTTGTAGAGTGGATTGTACCACACATAGAGCATAATCCCTTACCTAAGTCTTCAAGACCTGCACCTACAGGTAAACCGTTTTCAGAGAATGCTGTTTGAGTTCTTCCGTAAACAATTTGTAAGAACAATTCTCTCATTGCGACGTTTATTGCGTCACAAACGAGGTCTGTGTTCAAAGCTTCCAAAATTGTTTTACCAGGAAGGATTTCACCTGCCATAGCTGCAGAGTGTGTCATACCTGAACATCCGATAGTTTCAACCAAAGCTTCTTGAATAACACCATTTTTAACATTAAGTGTCAATTTACAAGTACCTTGTTGAGGAGCACAGCAACCGCAACCGTGAGTAAGACCTGAAATGTCTTTAATTTCTTTACATTTTGTCCATTCACCTTCCTGAGGAATTGGTGCAGGAACTCCTTTTACGCCGCGTGCTACACAGCATTTTTCTTGAATTTCTTGTGAAATTTGTATATTAGTCATTTTCTACTCCCTTCACCTTATATACACTATGATTTTACCTGCTGAAAGACTTTCGTCAAGAAAGATTGAACTTTTTGCAAAATAATGTTAAAATAAATATATATAATATAACGAGGATTGGTTTTATGATTAAGATAAAAAAGAACGGTTTTACACTTCCGGAAGTTCTAATAACATTGGCAATTGTCGGATCGCTCGCAGCATTGGTATTACCGGGACTTATTAAAGACACCCAAACCAGAGCTATGATTGCACTGTTACAAGGTACAGTTGTACATTTGAATGATGCGGTACAAACAGAATTTAGCCGTTCGGGAGCAAAAAACATCAAAGATACTCTTATGTGGACAAACCAAAAAGATTTTTTTGCCAAGAGTTTTGATGTAGCAGTTAATTGTGATGCAAAAACCAATACACCTTGTCTTGGATCCGCGTACAAAAACATTAATGCCGGCTCTTATTCTATTGGTTATAAAACACCAACACTGCTTAAGAACGGCGTTTCTATTGATATGGTACCCGGAAGCGACAATAATGCAAATGATAACATTCTTGTAATTATAGACTTAAATGGTGGTAAAGACCCTAATATTGTCGGAGTTGACGTATTTCACATCTGGATTATGGGAAAATCCGACCCGGATAAAGGTGTAAGATTGGGTGACGTGAGAGGAACTTTAAAAGACCCCGATCCTGATGATCCGGACGGCGTTGAAGCAAGTTCGGTTACAAACAGCCAACTTCAAACTTCCTGCAAGAGTGGAGATCCGTCAGCTTGCTACCTATTATTGGAAAGAAGCGGATTTGACCCAAAATATTTGGATAACACGTACTAAAAGGAGATTTTATGCAAAATAAACAAGCCTTTACTTTGGCAGAATTACTTATAGCTATGGGGATTATAGGCGCCATTGCGGCTTTGGCGGTACCAAACTTGTATAATGATATCAATAACAGATTGCTTATTTCTCAACTTAAAAACACCATGACAATGATACAGCAATTAGAAATAGAACAACTTGTAAACAATAAAACAAAGGACTTGAGCGAAACAGCGTTCGAATCAGCAGGAACACTATTTTCAGCATCGAATTTTGACATAGCCAAAATTTGTGCAACACCGGAGGAATGTTGGAAAACAGCAGCAGCTGATGGCGATACAGATTCTGACACAGATACAGATACGGATACAGACTCTGATGCAGATGCCGACTCTGATGCAGATGCGGATAATGATGCTGATGTAGATCCTAATATAATAATTTATCAAAAATTATCGGATAAATCTGATGCTAGCCCTGTCGGAACACAACGCAGCAGCGCAATTCTCAGAAACGGGGTAATAATGAGTTATGCCAGAACAGACATTAATTTTGACGGTGACAAATTTATCGGAGAAGTATGTTTTGATGTAAACGGCAACGACGGGCCTAACATTGTCGGCAGAGATTACTTCTGTTTTTATGTAACAAAACTTGGTAAAATTGCTACTACAAATGACAATCTTACCGAAGCAAATAATACCACAAAATGTAAAGACGGATCAGCAAATTATTGCGTAAAATCAGTCATTGAATCCGGTTGGAAAATGAAATACTAACAATTAAAAAGGAAAACGTATGAAAAAAATAACAGCTTTTACTCTTACTGAATTACTGGTTGCTCTTGGAATTATAGGCGCTATTGCGGCAATGGCGATCCCCAGTGCCGTAAACTCTGTCCACAACAGGACAATGGCTGCCCAAATAAAAAGCGTAAATCAAGCATTGCAAACACTTATATACGACCAAATGCTTAAACACAAAACAAAAAATCTTTTAGAAACAGACTTTGCGAGTTTTGACAAATTATTTCAAAAAACAAACTTTGATATAACAAGAATCTGTAAAAATGACGATAAAAATTGTTGGAAAACAAATTCAAGCTTAACAGGTAAGGTATCATATAAAACTCTTAACGGTGGCGCTGCATCTGCCGGAACTTCTGCAAAAAACGGAGTATTACTGACAAACGGAACACTGCTTGGATTTGAAACTAAAAATAAGAAATTAGATGATGATGCTGAAGATCTTATTATTGCGCATATAATTATTGATGTGAACGGTAACGAACCGCCTAACATTGTCGGCAGAGATTTTCACAGTATCTTTATAACAAAAAAAGGCAGAATTATCGGTGATACAATTATGAATGGAAACAATGCTGCAAAAACCACATCAGAAAAAATAACAAAGTGTAAAGCCGGTTCCGCGGGTTATTGCTTTGACGTATTGGTAGACAACGGCTGGGTAATGTCATATTAAAAACTTATGCGCATTGACGCATTTGTTTGTACATGTCAATACCTTCTACCCAATTAGGAACAACCTGTAAATCTTTTTCTACAATGTGTTGAGGAAGCGCGGCGTGGTGAATTTTTGGAAGCAAATAATCTTCCGAATATTCAATCGGTTTTGAGATATTATCATCAGTATCGTTACAAATAAATGTTACCTTGCCTTTACTGTCTGTTTTGTAACCGACAACCGTAATTTCATGACCATTTACAACAACATTATTCGCATCAATTTCCGTGTAACCCAAAATTACACTTTCACCTTCATCCAAAGCTTCAATAAGATGACGTTTTGTTGTGGATAAGTCTGTTTCATAACCGACTAATCGAGCATTCTCATCAACCGTCTGATAAGTTACGGACAAAATATTCTTATCAAAAACAACCGATTCCGTAAATGTTTTTTCAAACTCAATCAATCCTTTATCATTTTGATTAAATTTTCCGGCACGCTTGTCAGTCAAGGTGTTATATGATTGTTGAGAACCTACTTGCATAAAAGTGGATTGCATCAAAACATCAAGAGGTGTTCTTTCCCAAGGATCTTTATTTGTTGTTTGAATTTGAGCACGTATGATTGCATTCTTATCAGGCGCAAATTTTAATTTTGCACCTCTAAAATTATTGGTTTGGTAAGGAACTTCAAAAGCATTCAAAAGCCATATTGCATTGAGAGTATTATCTGTAAGATTATCAAAACGAATTGTTTTTTCAACAGACATTTTCGGAGAACTCAGTTCTTGAGCAAATCTTGCAAATTCTGCAGGTTGCTGCTTTGCAAGTTTAAATTCCGTACTTGCAGCAACACATGTTCCCGAGTGTTCAACATTTATATCCTTTGTATTATTGTATATGCTTAATAAATTTGTCTGCCCCTCAGTATTTGCATCAATAACGCGCTGCCTGTATTCCTTTGGAATATCACCGAATTGCTGAGTAATAATATACGGATAAGCAATTGTTGCAACAGTATCTTTGAGTAAAACTCCTGCATTTAAACCTTCTGCGCGCGGTTCTGTAACAATTTTATATAAATTATCCAAAACCGTACTTCCGTCATTTGATTCTGCATTAAGTAAAACTCCCGACTTCAAAAGTTTTTCGGTAATTTTTCTGCCATTTCTATCAAGTTTTGACAGTATTGTAGTGTATTTATTTTTTTCATCTTTCCCTGATAATTCTGTTCTCAAAGTTACTTTTTGCTGTGGTGCAACGATATTTGATGCTTGAGTATTCGCACAAAAAGAAGGTGACAAAATCTGTTTTTGCTCATTTGAACAAGACACAGAGTTTTTCACACAGTTAATTGTGTTATAATTGTATTGTTGAATGCAAGAATTAATTTTTTCTACCATGATACACCACATCTATTATAAAAACAAAATGAAGAAAAAATTGCTGAAATCTGTAGATTTGTAAATAAATATAAAGAAGGTATTTTGAAAAATTTAAAAATAAAACCGCTTACAAAAGAACAAATTTTAATTTCCGCAGACCGTCTCACAAGATTTAAACACCCTGAGGAAAAATATCTTAGAGTTTTTAGAGAAATTATTACGGGAAATCTTATTGAACCTAAATATAAAAAATCAGATTTAGAAAAAACAGATTATGAACAAATAAAAAAACTTGCAGAATGTATCATAAACTATTCACTTGAAAACTTAAGTTACCAAAATAGTGAAAATTTTCTTATAAATCAAAGATTGTATGACTACGAAAAATCGGTATTCGATATAAATGCGGAAACTAAAAAACTCTTAAAAAATAAAATAAATTATAGCGCAATAATTGAATTAATAGATACAACCTGCTGTAAAAATCTTCGGTGGTTAAAGCATCTTGCAACAAGTACAGATATTGAAAAAGACAGAAAAAAATTTGCCCTAAAATTTCCGATAAAAAAAGTTATTATCGCAGAGGGCGCAACAGAAGAAACTCTATTGCCGGAATTTGCCAAAATATGCGGTTACGATTTTGACAAAGAGGGGATTTTCGTAATTTCTGCAGGTGGTAAAAATCAGGTTGTAAAACTTTATTACAAATTAATTGAGAGCTTGAAACTCCCGATATTTATACTACTGGATAAAGATGCGAAGGAAAACTTGGAAGAAATCAAACCAAAACTTAGAAAAAAAGATAGGATACACCTTGTGGCATGCGGAGAATTTGAAGATATGCTGCCGAGAGAACTTATAAAAAGAACTCTTAATGATGAACTTTCCAACATTTCAATAATAGAAACAAATGTCTTAAATCAAGACCTGCCGACGGTAGAGATTTTGGAAGAAGTATTCAAAACTCGTGGAATGCACGAATTAAAAAAAGCGGAATTTGCCAAAATGATAAAACGAAATATCCGAGATTCTCAAGATATATCGGGCGAAATCCGGCAAATTATAAACGAAATAAAAACAGGATTTGATAAAATAGAAGAAAAAATTAATTCAAACAGTTGACAATTAATTTTGTCTGTTTTAGAATAACAAACGTAGACCAAAGGAACTAGCCCCCATCGTCTAGAGGCCTAGGACAACACCCTTTCACGGTGTAGACAGCGAT
>CAMGGL010000070.1 GCA_946055575.1 uncultured Candidatus Melainabacteria bacterium | reverse complement strand
GCATCTCACCGACCAGAATAATATCAGGGTCTTCACGAAGTGCGGATTTTAAAGCATTTGCAAAACTTCTTGTATCCATACCTAATTCACGTTGGTGTATAACTGAAGTTTTTGAAGTATGCACAAATTCGACAGGGTCTTCAATTGTCAAAATATGTTCAGCCCTTGTTCTATTGATATAGTCAATCATTGCTGCCAAAGTTGTTGATTTACCGGAACCTGTAGGACCGGTTACCAAGACCAAACCACGCGGTTTTTCAGCAATTTGTGTAACAATAGGCGGCATACCTAATTCTTCAAGTTGAGGTGCAGTAGTTGCAATGGTACGAAAAGCTGCCGCATAACAGCCCTTATCTTTATAAAAGTTGACCCTGAAACGGCCGATACCTTCAACACCGTATGAAAAGTCCAATTCCCATTCTTGTTCAAGGTGTCTTCTCTGTTCATTAGACATCATAGGGAACAACAATGCTTCAACACCCTCTGGTGTCAACGGCTCATGATTTGACCTTACCAACTTACCATCTATACGCATTACAGGCGGTAACTTGTTTGAAATATGCAAGTCGGAGCCCTTATTATCCATTAATTCTTTTAATAAATCTTCAATAATCATAACCTATATCATCCTTTTATTCTGTATAATTCATAATTGCATCATTTTCTTTTGAAGCCATTTCAATCAAAAGATATGTCATATATGCACCCAAAGCAACTGCTTTAGGATCAAGATCTGTCTTGTTTGCAGCTTCTATAATAGCAGTGTTTATTTCGGGATTTTCATCTTTTATATAATGAATCATTTTTCTCCGCCATGCAGGCATATCTTCAAAAATTTCATTAAACGCAGTAGTTGCGATATCTTCAGATACTACAGGTAACATAACTTAACCCTCTGTTATTCATACATACGATTATGTTTATTATACATAAATTTCGGCGATAAGTCTACATCTTAAGAAAAATCATATGTTTGGAGTATAATAAAGACCATGAGATTAAAACATTTAAAACTCTCAAATTATAGAAATTGCAAAAATTTAGAAATTAATTTTGACAGGACAAAAATACTTATAATAGGTAAAAATGCTCAAGGTAAAACAAATATACTTGAAAGTATTTATTTTCTGTCATCATTAAAAAGTCTGCGAACTTCCACATCTACAGACCTTATAAATTTTGACAGCGATTATTTTAAACTGGAAGCGGGAATTTATAAGTCTGACACAGATATCGATCTTTATTACGCATATAATCGGGAGAAAAAAAGAGAAATTAAGGTTAATAAAGTTAAATCGACCATTAAAGATTTTAAATCGGTAGTAAAAACCGTTCTTTTTTCAAGCGGTGATTTGATGCTGCTTAGAGGCGCACCGCAAGACAGACGGGATTGGCTGGATTTGGCAATATCACAAATTTATCCCGCGTACGATGAAAGACTCTCCAAATATGACAAAATTCGTATCCAAAAAAATAACTTTTTAAAAGAATGCGCTAAAAACGGAACGATGAATGATGCTTTATTAGATGTATTTAACGAACAACTTTCAGTAACCGGAAGCAACATAATTTACATAAGAAAAAAATTTCTAAAAGAAATTGAAAAACTTGCAAAAGAAAAACACCGTACAATTAGTGAAACCGAAGAATTATCAATAAAATATGACTGTTCATTTTTGGGAACAAATAATGAAATTGAAGAAATTGAACAGATACAATACGCATTTTTAGAAGCTCTTGATGAACGAAGAACCGAAGAAATACGTCGCGTTCAATCCTGTGTAGGGCCGCATCGTGACGATATTATTTTTTACATCAATAATCAGGAAGCCGTCAAATTTGCCTCTCAAGGACAGCAACGTACCGTTGTACTTGCCCTAAAATTATCTGAATTAGATATAATAACGGATAAGACAGGGGATGAGCCGATTTTATTACTTGATGATGTTTTGGCTGAACTTGACGACATCAGACAAAATTATCTGTTGAAGTCAATTAATGATAAAACCCAAACAATTATCACCTCAGTTGATACAATTCTTTTTGAGGATGAATTTTTAAAAGATGTTGAAATTCACAAGATTGAAAACGGACACATTTACCAAAACTAAAATTTAAAATACCCTGTTGCCATATTATTACGACTTGTTATATAATATTGAATATATAATGTAGGAGGTACAATGGAAAATATCGTATCATCAGGCTATACAGATAATAGCTCAAGATCAAATATAAACCCAACAAAGATTAAAGTTGTCGGCGTAGGCGGTGGAGGCGGAAACGCTGTAAACAGAATGATTAAAGCCAAACTCGCAGGTGTAGAATTTTGGCTTATGAATACAGATTTACAAGTTTTGACATACAGTAATGTACAAAACAAGTTACAGCTTGGAGTTTCAACTACAAAAGGATTAGGCTCAGGCGGAGATCCGACAACCGGAGAAAGAGCCGCTATTGAAGTAAAAGAAGAAATCACAAAAGCTTTAGACGGTGCAGATATGGTATTCATTACTGCCGGAATGGGCGGTGGAACAGGTACCGGTGCAGCTCCGATTGTTGCTCAAATTGCAAAAGATTTAGGTATCCTGACTATTGCATTTGTAACAAAACCATTCTGCTGGGAAGGCAAAAAGCGAATGGCTCAAGCCGAAGCAGGCATTGACAAACTTAAAAAATATGTTGATGCTATCCTTGTTGTTCCTAACGACAAACTTCTTCAAGTTGTAGAACGCCAAATGGGATTAAGAGAAGCGTTCTGTGTAACTGATGAAGTTCTATACAGAGGTATTCAAGGTATTTCGGATATCATTACAATTCCTGGTATGATAAATATCGACTTTGCAGATGTTAAGAAAGTTGTTAAAGATTCAGGTACCGCATTAATGGGTATCGGACGAGCTCAGGGCGAAGGTAGAGCAATTAAAGCAGCTGAAATGGCTATCAACTCGCAATTACTTGAATCTTCAATCGACGGTGCTTCCGGCATTATCGTAAATATCACAGGTAGTTCAAATATGACATTATACGAAATTACTGATGCAACAAATATTATTAACAATGTTGTTAAAGACGATGCTGATGTAATTATCGGAACTTCCGTAAACGAAGCATTCCAAAACGAAATCCAAATTACGGTAATTGCAACAGGTTTTGCTCAAAAACCAAACCAAAGCTCAATAAATACTCCGCAATTGTCAGCAGCAGAGTATTTTCAAGGAAAATCAACAACTTCAAATTCAAGTTCGGGACTTGATTTTCCAAAAATGCCGTCACTAAGTCTTGATGTGCCGGATTTTTTAAAGAAAAACTAAAATACTGACTTAATACTAAAAAAGAGGAAAATTTATATTTTCCTCTTTTTTGTGTTTATTTTAAATCTCTATGATGAAACTTCTTTTTTCCTTTGGAATAATCATCAACAATATGACCGTTCCCTGTAAGTTTGTATTTATAAATAGTCAAACCTTCAAGTCCGACAGGACCTCGAGCGTGAGTTTTGTTTGTTGAAATTCCAACTTCTGCACCGAACCCGTACCTAAAACCGTCCGCAAATCTTGTAGATACATTATAATAAACTCCGGCAGAATCAACTTCATTCATAAATTTTTCGGCATTTTCAACATCATTTGTAATTATACTATCCGTATGACCTGAACCGTATGTATTTATATGTTCAATAGCTTCTTCTAAAGAATTTACGAATTTATAAGATAATATCTTATCACCATATTCAACATCCCAAGCCTCAGGATTACTAACAAGTTTTATCTCAGACAACTGCAAAGATGCCAAAAGTTCATCCGATTTTTCTAAATCTTTGTGGATTAAAAGAGTTTCTACAGCATTACATGCACTCGGATACTGAGTTTTTGCATCAATTACCACTTTTGATGCCACATTTATATCTGCACTTTTATCAACGAAAATATGACAAATTCCGCTTGCGTGACCTAATACAGGAATATTGGTATTTTCTTTGATATATTTTACTAATTTATTACCACCACGCGGAATAATTAAATTAATATAATTATCACATTTTAGCATCTGTGCAACATCATCACGACTAAATACTTGTTGTATCAGATTTTTAGGAAAGTTTTCAATATTGCTCAGCGTATTATTGATAATTTCTAAAATCTTTTTATTAGTATTTTTAGACTCTTTACCGCCTTTCAAAATAACAGCGTTAGATGATTTTATAGCAAGTGCAGAAATTTGCGAAATCACATCCGGTCTGGCTTCAAAAATAATGCCCAAAACCCCTATAGGACAACTAACTTTTGTCAAAATAAGTCCTTCATCCAATTCACGTTTCAACAAAACCTTGCCTATCGGATCATCAAGCTTTGCAATATCTCGAACACCTTGAATCATATCTCGCATTTTGTTTTCATCAAGTTTTAATCTGTTAAAAGTAGATTTTGTAATTTCGCCTGAAGTCACAAGCGCTTGCGCCTCAGCTAAATCCGTTTTATTTGCATTAAAAATTTCTTCAGCACTACATTCCAAAGCGTCAGCAACTTTATTCAAGGCAAGATTTTTCACTTCTGTTTGTAAACCTGAAATAGCTAACGATGCTTGTTTTGCTTTTTTTGCAATATCAATAAAATTCTGTTCCAATTTTTTCTCCTTAAAAATAGAATTTAGACTTATAAAGCCGTACTATAAAATAGTAATATTGTCACGAGTAATGATTGCGTCATAATTTTTGAAACCTAGAATTTCAACAATATTGTCAGAATGAGAACCAATAACTTTTTTACAAGCCTCTGAGTCATAATTAACAATACCGCGTGCAAATTCCTGTTCATTCTCGTCCAAAATCGAAATTACATCACCTTTTTTAAAGCTGTTTTTTACACCGATTACACCGATTGGCAAAAGACTTTTTTCTCGAGAGATAAGAGCATGTTTTGCACCATCATTGACAATAATTTTTCCTACAATATTGGTTGCATAACCAATCCAGCGTTTTTTATCAGGCATACTCGAATGTTGCGGAAGAAACATTGTTCCCAAATCTTCCCCCTCAAAAATTCGTTTTATAATATAAGGTTGTTTACCATTCGCTATCAAAACCTTTCCGCCAAAACGAGTAACTTGTCTTGCAGCTTTCAGTTTTGTTTCCATTCCGCCCCTGCCGCCGTCAGACACACCTGACGCCAACGATAAAACTTCATCATTCACTTCCTTTACGGATTTGATAAGTTTAGCCTCAGGGTTAGTTTTTGGATTGGCATCATACAATCCGTCAATATCAGAAAGAATAATTAACAAATCAGCATCTAATTCACTTGCAACAAGGGCAGACAGTTTATCATTATCTGAAAAACAAACCTGCATATCTTCACGCACAACTCTTAATGCAACATCAAGGGTAGAAACAGTATCATTTTGGTTAATAACAGGAATAGCACCCAACTCCAAAAGTTTATTCATAGTCGTTCTAAGACTCAAATATCTTTCACGAACAGAAAAATCATCCTCAGTCAACAGAATTTGCGCGGCAGTCAAACCGTAAGTGTCAAAGCCATTCTCATAAATTGACATAAGTTTTCCCTGTCCGATTGCAGCACAAGCCTGTTTTAGCGCCGTCCCTTGCGTGTCTTCAAGATTTAAGCGTTTTTTACCTAAACCGACGGCACCGGATGTAATAACAATAACTTCTTTTCCGGATTTTACAAGATGTGCAATATCTTCAATAAATGTATAAACTCTCGGCAATGAAACATAACCGTCATCATTTCTTAATACATTTGTTCCAAGTTTGATAACTATACGTTTTGCTTTTATAAAATTTTTTCTGTCCATAACCAAATTTTAACACAAGGGTAAAAAATATGGTATACTTTAATTACTTATCAATTGAATAAAACTGACACAAAAAGGAGCATCTATGAAAATCGGGATTATAGGTTTAGGACTAATCGGAGGGTCAATTTTTAAAGACCTGAGAAAACTTGAATATGATGTTGTTGCAGTTTCAAAATCACAAACTGGCAATAAAATTTATAAAGATTATGAAATACTAAAAACCTGTGATTTAGTTTTTGTCTGCTCTGCAATGAATAAAACACTTGCAATCCTTGATGAACTTGAAAATGTTTTATCACCAAACACGGTAGTAACAGATGTTTGCTCGTTAAAAGAATTTGTTTGTAACAAAAAACGTCCATACAAATTTGTACCATCACATCCGATGGCAGGAACAGAACATAAAGGGTTTGAGAACTCATTTGAAGGACTTTTTCAAGGGGCAAAATGGGTCATTACACCTGTTTACGGTAACGATGAAAACCTTGTAGAAATTATCTCAAAGCTGGGTGCAAAACCTGTCATCACAACCCCGAAAAAACACGATGAAGCTGTCGCATTGATTTCTCATATGCCAATGGTAATTGCACAGGCACTATTCAAGACCGCTCAGGATAACGAACTTGCACTTGAAATTGCATCATCAGGATTTCGGGATATGACAAGACTTGCAATGTCAAATACCGAAATGGCAAACGATATGGTGCAACTCAATGCTGACAATATCCAAACGGCAATTCTAAAACTTTACAAATCAATCGGCGACTTAACCAATTCCGATTATCTTAAACAGATAGATGAAATTAAATTAAATCGCCAATCGATGTTTTTATAACTTTGGTTTATTCTAAATCAAACCTTGTTCACGCATTGCCCAAATTTCTTCTGCCGTTGGGATTTTAGGAGCATCTACCGGAACATTCTTTTGTGCTGCTTCTAATTCTGCCCATGCCTGTTCAATTTCAAGTTGCTTTGGAGTTTTAGGAGCCGGTAGAATATTACCTTGTTTTAAATCTGTAAGATTAACACCGTGTTTCGCTTCGTATTTTGCAATGGTTGCAGGTTTTGTCATAACCCTGTTACCTTCTTTAATACTTACGATTTGACCGTTTTTGACTGTAAACTCTGCGGTACCGTTATTAAATACACCATTCATTGATGTGTTTACTTGCTGCAAACCTGCTTTTGCTCTATTTAAGGCTTCAGCTGTTTCTTCCGATACGTTATTTTGGACTTGTCTTGAAATTGCTGATTCGCGATTTGCAACCGCATTATTTGCTCTGATTGCAGCTTGTTCTTCCGCTGTCGGTTTTACATAAGCTACCGAGCGATTATATGCTTCTTGTTCTGCCTTTGTAATAGTTCCTGCTGCAGCTTCATCTACAAGTTTTCTTGTTTTTGCATCTACGTGTGTAGTATTAATATTTCTTACTACCTGTGCTTCAAAATCATTCTGAGCAACAATACTTCTTGGAGGTTTTGGAGTAACCGGTTCTGCTACCGGAGCCGGAGTTGTCGGAGCTTTCTTACCAAAACCGAAGAAATTCTTTACTTTTCCCCAAAAATTTTTCATTTTGGTAACAGCTTTATCAATATAAGGTTTTATTGTTTCCAACGCCTTATTCAAATATGCCTTGCCTTTACCTTTTGTAAAGAACCACGTTGCAGCGGCAAGTACTAACAAAGCTGCTGCGCCAAGAATTACATTTTTACGTTTTTTTGCTTTTTCAGCTTTTTCAGGATCATAAACAGCTCCTGCTTTATTATCACCTAAAAAATTAACCTGAGCATATTCTTTTTTATTATCCGCAGCCTTTGCAGAATATGCCTGATTATAAGATGATACAGGAGATACTGACAATAAAGACATAATACCATTTCCTTTCTACTTTTTTTCGTCCTACATATTTATAAAGGATTTTTGCCGGCAGAAATTGCTTTATATAAAAACGAAAAAATATATTAATCGTCAAAACACATATAAAAAGCCTATTTCAGGACACAAACACTATGTTACATTTCTTTACAACAACACATAAAAATACCGGAGAACTTGCTCCGGTTTTATCAATATCTCTCTTTTCTTATCTTATTTAAAACTGATAGGTCTTATTTGACTACGGCAATATTTGCCTTAATCCCGGCATCAGAATTTATCATATTCGCATTTGAATATGCCAAAACTCTGCGCTTTTTTGCTCCTCTTAATATTAATTCAACACATTCGCAAATATTATTTGTTGGTGTTGTTATCTTCTTTACCATTAAAAATACTCCTTAGATTTCTGATTACAAATTAGTTATCGGCAAGCTGATAAAAAAACTTTAACAAAATAATTAAATTATTAACAAATATTAATAATTAAGATATAATACTAAAAGAATGGATGAGATTTTTGACAACGCCACAACCGCAAAAATAGACGCCAAATTACACAAAGACGTACTGGAACACGAAGATAAAATCGAAAAGATTATAATCATCGTGTTTATCATACTTGTATATATCTTCAAAGGCTGGATTGGTTACTGGCTAAAATTCGGGATTGCAATCCCCTCCGAATACACTATGACGCCTATTGACGTTCAAAACGATCCTATCCAAACAAATTATACAAAAGAAGAAACAGAAGAAAAAACTTTCACATATATTTCTCTTTTAAACAAACATAATATCACAATTAAACCGCAAGCTCATTACGTACTTTCAGGTAGCGTTGCAGCTAAAAACTACGGATTTTTCTTTATAAATGATTTTTTTGACAGTGCAGCTCTTTATGACTTGGGTGCAACGTGGGGAAAACTTGCAGATAAGAAATTTTACAACAAATACTTAAATTGTTACAGCGACAAAGTTTATGGCACAGGTTCAAGGGTTCTCTACACTGAATATAAAATATATCCTGCACCACTGCCTCATGAATACATCCAATCGCATTTTTCTCACTCCCACATCGTTCCTGCAAACAGAAATATTATGGCAGCAATGCTGAAACTAAAAAACTGGGACAAAGTAAAGATAGAAGGGGAATTAGTTGACATGGAATATAAAAATTCCAAAGGCTATACTGAACAATATCAAACAAGTCTTACCCGAACAGATACAAACCAAACCAGCAGAGGTTATGGGGCGTCCGAGACCATTTATGTAACAAGTGTACAAATCGGACGAAAAATTTATAAATAATTAAAAAAGAGATAATTGCTTTTCAAAATGCTTGCGTAAAAACGACGGTCTGTGGTATTTTGTCAAACCGTATTCATCAATTGCTCGAAGATGCTCCGGTGTCAAATATCCAAAATTTCTGTTCCAACCGTATTCGGGATGTAGCGAAGCAAGTTCTGTCATATACCTATCCCGAGTGACTTTTGCCAAAATACTCGCCGCCGCAATTGAGGCAGACAAACCGTCACCACCAACAATATACTTCTGCGGATAATTATATTCTTTAATAAATTTATTTCCGTCGACTAAGGTAATAAAATCCTTCAACCCTGCATCTTTTACAACATTTTCACAAGCTAATTTCATTGCTTTTAGAGAAGAATTTAAAATATTAATCTTTTCGATTTCCTCAACATCAATACAGATAACAGAATTAATAGAATTATCCATAATAACATCATAAAGCTTTTCTCTTGCTGCATGGGAAAGTTTTTTAGAATCATTTAGCCTTGATAAATCAGTAATCAAAGCATCCGTAACTCTGTCAAAATAAACAGCAGCCGCATATACGCCTCCTGCGGCAGGCCCTCTACCTGCTTCATCCGTCCCTATCACAATGTTGTAACTTTTATCAAATTCAAAAAGTTTATTCATACCTACAATCATACCATAACAAGCAAAAAAAAGTTGCCAAATTATGGCAACATTAAATAAACACGAGGATATTAAGAGAGAGAGTATAAAAAATCTTTGTTATATCCCAGATAGACCGCAACGACTTCCTGCGCAAGCTCGTCGATGCCC
>CAMGGL010000069.1 GCA_946055575.1 uncultured Candidatus Melainabacteria bacterium | reverse complement strand
TTTCGTCTTCTGCTGCCATAACTTGTGTAAAGCTCAAACCTAAAAATAATAGTATTGTTAGTAATTTTTTCATACCAAGATTATAAAATAAAGTTTGTTAAATTTCCATATAAAAAATTTGACGAAATAAAAAATATGATAATACTGTTATTAATTGATGTCTCTTTTACTGAACTGGTTCCTGCTATTACTCCTTTTAGCAGGATTTTTTTTATTTCAAAATCAAAATCAGGCAGCTTCCGATAATCATTATTAATGTGCCTATTAATTTTTTTCGGATTTGCTTTTCGTTGAACATTTTATATCCTAAAATAACGGCAATTATGCTTGAGAGTTGGAATAATGCTAAAGATAAACCTACATTTATATATTTGAATACAATATTTGTGGATAATTGCATTATTCCGAGAGAAATTGCTATTCCCATACACGCAAACAAATCTTTTTTGCAAAACATTTTTAATGATTTTTCCCGAGAAAACATTAAAATTGCAGAAAAAATAAATCCGCTAAAACACCATAAAATAAAACATTCTAAAGGCGATGAAATTAAAATTATTTTCTTTAAAATAGCGGCTTCGCATCCTGTAAAAACCAATGCTAAAATTCTTAACAATATGTCTTTGCGTTTAAAAAGTTTGAAGCTAAAACCTTCCGGAGTTGTTTCAAAAAGGTATCTGCTGCCAAATATTATCAGTATTAATCCAAGAAACTGCACCGCTGATGGAGTTTCTCCCAAAAGTAAAAACCCGAAAATAAGACCAACTATACATTTATAGGAGTTTATCGGAGCAAGTACGGACATTTCTCCGTATTGTAATGCTTTAATCAAACAAATTGACCCGAGAGTGCATAAAATTCCAGCAAGTACTACGTATAACCAAAAATTATACCCGTAGTTGTTCCAGTTATTAGTTGTTGCCGGAAGTAATACAAATAGGCTTAAAAATGCGTAGGAATACAGATTTATAAGAGTTGCGGAATGTTTCTCAGCAAGTTTTTTTTGTAGAGTGTTTGCACAAGGGTTTGATATTATTCTCAAAAATAATGCCGATAATGCGACAAGCATATCCTACATCATACCTTTTCTGTTAAAGAAAAATGCTGCGATACAGGTTGCAATAACCGAAATCATAATAACGATTAAAAACCCGAAATGATTTTCGCCAAAAGGCATAGGGACATTCATTCCCCAGAATGAACCAATCATTGTCGGTATAGACATTATGATTGTAATTGCTGCTAAAAATTTCATTACAAGGTTAAGATTGTTATTGATAATTGATGCCATACAATCCATCATACTTTCCAAGATTGTTCTGTGCATTTCAACCATTTCGGCAGCCTGTTTATTTTCAATGATAACGTCTTCCAGCATATCAATATCGTCTTCTGTGAATTTCAAAATTCTTTGTAGAGATGGAGCATTTACCATTCTTAAAAGTTTTTGTAGCACAAGCTGGTTATCTTTTAACGCAGTAGTGAAGTATACAAGTGATTTCTGAATTTCCATTAACTGGAATAATGCTTTGTTATGAGTGGTTTTTTTAAGTGAATCTTCAATGTTTTCTGTTTGTTTATTAATAATATTCAAATAGCGCAGATAAAATTTTGCGGCTCTGAACAAAATATTAAGCATAAAATTAGCTTTTTGACGAGTGTCAAAAAATTTTGCGGTATCTTCGTTAAAAGAATTTATTATTTTATTTTCGTGAGAACAAACAGTAATTACGCTTTCCGGAGTAAAAATCAAACCTAAAGGCAAGGTATCAAAGTTCCCCTCATCATCCATAACAGGTACGTTTGTGATTATTAAAAGGTTTCCGTCTTCAAAATCCATACGTGACAACTCGTCTGCGTCCAGAGAGTTATTTAAGAAACTTTCATCAAGCCCTAAAACTAAGGAAACTTTTTGGATTTCTTCCCGTGTCGGATTTATCAGGTTAAACCAAGAACCTGATACGGCTTCGTTTAAATTTAGTTTTTGCAAAGAACCGTCGTCTTGTGTTTTTGTGATTTCCAGCATAACTACTATTCCTTAACCTGATTGTAAAATTATTAAACTACACATTTATTTAAAGTGCAATAGTTCAAAATGAGGAAATTTAATTTCCTTAAAAATCTGTGGATTGCAAGCTAATGTTAAAAAAATAAATAAAAATTTACGTTATGAAACATTTTGCGTCATGGCAAAAGTTTAATGATAAATTAGATTGAGTAAAGGATATATTTAAGGAATAGTTTTTAGTAAGGAGATTATGAATGTCTGAATACTTGAGCAAAGAAGAGATAAAGCAATGGAGAAGTTCATTAGAAAAGATTACTTTAGAGGAGTTTGCTGCAAGATTAGGGAAAAAGGTTGAAGAAAAAAAGACAACCAATGATTTGATAGATATTGTCTTACACGGAAAACCCGTAGTTTCTGAGGTGACTGAGTATAGCAGTTCAAAAGTAGAAAGACTGAGTTCTATTGCTGACAGAGCATACGAAAAAGAAAGAGAATTATATTTGTCTCCGTTCTCGGCTCAAAATTTGAAGACAGATGATGTGAAACCTGCTAAACAAGAAACTAAAAAGGTTGAGCAGCCGAAAAAATCATCGGTAAAATCTCAAAAAACAAAATCGGAAGCCAAGAAAGTGACTGCAAAAACTGCGGCAAAAAGTATTGAAAATACAAAAACCGGTGATAATTTAAGAGATGAAGTCAGAGTTGTATTCAAAAAAGCTTTGACAGATAGAGAACAAAAGGTTTTTGATTACTTTGCAGCTCACAAAAATAAAATTGTTTACGCAAAAGATTTGGCTGAACTTTTGGAATTGCCGAGAGATTATGTTTATAAATATATTAAAAATTTAAGAGCCAAAATAGATGGTGAAGCTTTGAAAAACGCTGATAAAGGCGGATTTGTACTTAATGTATAGATAATGTTAGTAACAATTTTAAAGAGGCAGTTTTTAAGTCTGCCTCTTTTTTTTTGTTGTAAGAAATTATTATTTTAATTCTGCTGTTATTCTCTCAATTTCAGCTTCGTTTTCTTTGGTTAATTCACCAACACAAGCGTAACCACCATTTTTATATACGGTACATTGTGCATTTTCAAAACTAACTTCTTTACTTTCTCCTTCATAATAGTTATTAATTTCCGTACTATTATTGTTTATAATAGTTTTTTCAACTGTCTTAGAAAGATGATTACCGCATAGAGTGAGTATAACCAAAATGCTAATTGCGGCGATACCTATATTTTTGTTGTAATCTTCAAGTTCTTGACCTTTTGCATCTTTATATTTACCAAGACTGATAAATATAATATCAATTAATGCCCAAATTCCGCATCCGCCAAGAGTTAATGTTTGTAAAACTCCAAGACCGATGTATCCTGTATAGTATCTGTGTGCGCCTAACCAGCCTAATAGGATAGCTAAAACTTCCGTAATTAAAAATGATTTTCTTTGCATAAAATCTCCTTTCTTATTAACATTATGTATATGTATAGTAAAATCACCGCAACTATAAATATTTTAGAATTGTAGTTGTATGCTTCGTTTATTCTGAATAAACACAGGGAATGAAATGCTCTTGTCATTCCGCATCCCCAACAGTCCAAATTAAAAACTAATTTGAACAAGCAAATGCTCTGTTTTGAATATTTTATTAACAAATCTGAAATTAAAAATGCGTACAAAGGTAACAGGATAATATTTATCCTGACAAAACAAGTTTTCAGTTTGTTCCCAACTTCCATGTGAACAATGTTAATACTTTTTATTTTCTTGCTCAATACAACATTTGTTGTATTTTAGCCTAACAATCTTGTGTTAATTTTGCCGAATTTTGCGGATAGATTGTCTATGAAATGCAACAAGTATAATTCCAGTTCCAAGTCTTTTTGGTTTAAATCAATTATTGCTCCCCATTCCGCACGTCCGTGATGTGCCGCAATCATCTTCGCTACGAGCTTAAACCCTGCTGTCATACAGATACTAAAACCGTATTGTGAGTGAGAAATCCATTCCTCTCTAAATCCTGCAGCATAATCAATTAAACCGGTTTCCGTATCAATTGTGTACTCAAAAATTTTTCCGAAATCATGAAGTAAACAAGCAGCATACACCGCATCTTTATTTACTTTGCCTGAAAATTTTCCCATATTAAGTTCTGCAAATTCAACACATTCAACCGTATGAACCAAAAGTCCGCCGATATAATTGTGGTGCATTAGTTTTGCTGCAGGCATTATTTTAAATTTATCCGCGTGTTTTTCAAACAAATCAAAAACAAAATTCCTTAATTTTTCATCGGAAATTTTGTTGATGTAGGTTTGTAATGTTGCCCAATATTTTTCTATTTCATTTTCGTCAATTCCAAGTTTTGCTTCTTGTATGAGTTCAAGCGCCGAAACAAGACAGTTGTTGAATTTTTCATTAAAGCTGGCTGATACAATTCGGACTAAATTCCCTGTTCTGAATATTTTATTATCAAAACGGTTTAGGGTTTCTTCCCACAATATGCAGTTCAAAACCGTATCATCAACGGTGTTGCGCAGTTGCAGTTTGCCCATTTTTGTCCCCGCTTTTGTGTCACCTATTGAAAATATAACAACTTCGTATGTGTCTTGTGTGTTAAACATTATTTTTTCCTTTTATTTAATTCTTATCTCTGTTTATAATTTTTTCCTGACCCCAAACAAAAGAAGAACGTATTTTTTCTCCTGCTTTTTCTATCGGGTGATTTTGATTTTCTTCACGTAATTTATTAAATTGTTTGCATCCGGATTTCATTTCGTTTAAAAATTCATCCGCAAATGCTCCGGATTGAATGTTTTTAAGAATTTCTCTCATTGCATTTTTTGAGGCTTCACCTATGACTTTTGGACCTCTTGTCATATCCCCGTACTCTGCCGTGTTAGAAATTGAATAACGCATATCTGCCAAACCGCCTTGATTAACCAGATCAATTATAAGTTTCATCTCGTGGAGGACCTCGAAATATGCCATATATGGTGAATATCCCGCTTCTGTCAGAACCTCAAATCCTGCCTTCATCAGCGCTGAAACTCCACCGCATATTACGGCTTGTTCTCCAAATAAATCGGTTTCTGTTTCTTCTTTAAATGTAGTTTCAATAATTCCTGCCCTTCCTGCGCCTATTGCAGCAGCATAAGAAAGAGCAATTTCTTTGGAGTTGCCTGATGGGTTTTGATAAATTGCTATGAGTGAAGGAACCCCTTTACCTTCTTCATATTGACTTCTCACAGTATGTCCCGGCCCTTTTGGTGCGACCATTATAACATTGATATCTTCCGGCGGAACTATTTTTTTGAAATGGATATTGAATCCGTGTGAAAACATCAAATATTGACCGGAGTGCATATAAGGTTTTATTTGTTTTTCATATACTTCTGCCTGCAACTCATCAGGAATAAGAATTTGTATGATATCGGCTGTTTTGACGGCTTCTTCAATTGACATTGTTGTAAATCCGTAGTTTTTTGCTTTAATGTCAGATTTGCCGCCTAATCTCAGCCCTAAAATAACATCACATCCTGAGTCTTTTAAATTCATCGACTGTCCGTAGCCTTGTGAACCAAAACCAATGATCGCTATTTTTTTTGATTTTATCAAATTTGTATCGATATCTTTATCTAAGTATATTTTAAGACTATCCATATCCGCCTCTTTTCTTTTTGCAGAATTATTTTAACACGAAGATATTTTTAATAAAAGTGCAATTCTTAAAGTCGGAATGTTAAATAATTGATTTTCGGTGCAACTTTGTGCTATTCTTTGATTGAGGGTAGGAAAAATATGATAAACAGAAAATCCAGAGATGAAATCAAGAGAATGCGTCACGCAGGTCATATTGTTGCTCTTGTTCATCAAAAAATGAAAGAGGTCGTTGAACCGGGAATTTCAACAAAAGAATTAGACGATATTGCAATGAAAATAATAAAGGAAAATCGAGCAATCCCGACATTTTTGGGATATGCCGGATTTCCTGCTTGTATTTGTGCTTCAATTAATGATGAGATAGTACACGGTATCCCGTCGCCTGACAGAATATTAAAAGAAGGTGATATAATCGCTATTGATGTTGGTGCAACTTACGGCGGAATGGTCGGTGATAGCGCTTGGTCATATCGTGTAGGAAAGGTCTCGCCTGAAGTCGATAAATTGATGGCAGTAACTGAAGAATCTTTGTATGCAGGTATTGAGCAGATGCGTCCGGGAAATGTTTTGGATGATATTTCAAAAGCAATTGAAGCTGTTGCAAATCGGGAAGGTTACGGAATTGTTCGTCAATACGGCGGTCACGGTGTTGGTCATGAAATGCACGAAGATCCGTTTTTGTTCAATTACAGCGTAGGTGATCAGACATTGATAAAATCAAATGTTGCAATTGCGATTGAACCGATGCTGAATTTGGGCGGAGATGATGTGGTCGTCAATGAAAAAGACGGCTGGACAGTCAGCACAAAGGATGGAAAACCGTCTGCGCATTTTGAACATACTGTAATTGCAACTGATGACGGGCCATTAATTACTACGCAATTAATGAAATAGGAGATGTAAATGAATTATTATATAGGTCTTGCCTTATCTGCAGGTTCGAGTATGGATTCGGGGGTCGCTGTAATTGATGATGATAATAATATCATTCTAGTAGATAAGCTTTATAAAATGAGTGATGTAATTTTCTTTTTTGAAAATTTTTCTTCGCTTAAAAATTCTAAAATTTGTGTCTCTGTTCCATCTGATAGAACCATGCTGGATGGTAAGTGGAGAATTTTATCAAAACCTTATCAGCTGGTGTCCTCAAACCAAAATATGCCAAATCGTGATAATTGGACACAAAGACATTCAAACAGAGGTTCTGAATACCTGAGAGAGCTTGTTGCAAGAGGAATTGACGTAACTCGTTTCGATATTTATATGACAAGACAGAGTATGCATTTAAATTCTTGCTACAAAGACAGATCTCCTGCTGATTGTAAGTTTTTACAACAGGCATTGCATTATGAATGGGGGTTTAATGATATCCCCGCAAATATGATGCCGATGTCACACTTGGAAGCAATATTGGGTGCAATTCTTGCAAAAGAGTACGCAAACAATCCTGATAAAATAAATATATTGTACAATTTCAACGGTTTTGATGTTATAGATATTAAAGAAAATTTGAACATTTCTACCGATGTATATAATTTTGAAAGAGAGCTTGTTACAAATTCTGCCGAAAAGGCAAGGTTATAGGAAATATGTTTAAAAAATATTCTCAAATACTAAGTAATCCGTTATTATATTATTCCGATAAATCAGGTAATTCCGTATTTAGAAATTTTTGTTTATTCAATCAGACGGGTTGTGTATATAAAGCTAATTTTTCAAAAAAAGATGTCGGAAGAACTCTTGAATATCGTATGCAGTTGGATAAGTATTTGAAATTTGCATATTTTATAACTCCGATAATTTTGTATTTTATATTTATTCATATAAAATTTTCGATGCTTAATTTATTATTTTTCGAGGCATTGTGGTTGTTGATTGTAAATGGAGTAAGGATTTGGTGTTCAT
Organism: uncultured Candidatus Melainabacteria bacterium; assembly: GCA_946055575.1. Classification (GTDB taxonomy): domain Bacteria; phylum Cyanobacteriota; class Vampirovibrionia; order Gastranaerophilales; family Gastranaerophilaceae; genus Zag111. Next base: position 2,369 of record CAMGGL010000069.1, on the reverse strand, counting down.
ATATATACAGTTCACATTTGCTTATGAAGTTCGGAAAATATGAATTGTGTGATTTTATGCCGGATATTCCGCAAAGAAAAAAAGATGAATTTCTTGCGTTGTTTAAATCAAAAATAGCTTTAATTGCCATTTTGGTTGTTCTGTTTTTCATTCCGGCATTGCTTGTTCAGTATTTAATAAAACTGGATGTTAATTCCGGAAAAAAATATCCTCAAGCTGTTTCGTTATCCAATTTTTATTTATCAGTATATCCAGGAAGTGAACGAATATATGATATGAGAGCCTTAGCAAGAGCCGCGACCAGAGATTATGAAGGTGCGTTGAAGGATTACAAATCTGCACTTGATATGTCTGGAAAACGCTTTTCTAAACGTGACTATACCAGGTTTGAAAATCTTTTATATCTTCAAAAAAAATTGACCACTCCAACGGATGCGGTTGATGTTTTTAATGAGTATTTGACTAAAAAATCACTTTCATCTTTAGAAACTTCACAGATGTTGTGGATAAAGTCTATTTTTAAGATAGAGAATAATATTCCTGAAGGGGTAATAGATGAATATGAGGAAATAATAAATTCTCTTGATAAAAACGATACCCAAAATCAGTTTTATTTGTCCTGTGACAAGGCTTATATGCTTTATATAATGCAGGAGTACTCATCTGCGGTGAGTGTCTATAATATGTTGATTGCTTTTGCTCAGCACAATCCTGAAAAGTATGCAAAAGATTTAACAAGATTATATGTTGAACGTGGTTTTGCAAAGCGTCAAATGGGTGATAATCAAGGGGCAGAAAATGATTTCTTAAGTTCAGAGTTAAAATCGTCTGAGTTAAATTCTTATGAACCTACCTATACAAATCAGGTTTTTGTTGTTGAAAAATTCTAAAGTTGCTTATTTCAGATAATCATCAAATTTTTTTATATGAACGGTGTATCCGCAACCTTCGTGTAGTTGTCCGGGGTAATTGATTTTTTTTGCAGGGTATTTTCGACACATTCTCGGACGGTGTTTATAATCGGAGCATAAACCCTCCGGTGTAACTAATTTGCAGGCAAAAATTAAATTCCCGTCCTCGTCGCGTCCTTTTATATAAAACCTTTTGTATGTTGGGAAAAGAGTTTGCATAATTTTAAATTCTTTTTCTGTGTAGGTGTCGAAACTGTACATATAATTACAGCATTTGCCGCATTTTTTACATTCTCCTGTTATTTCATAGGTTAAATGTTCGGGAACAAATTCTGATAAAAATTCGTAAAATATTGATTTTAGAAAATCTAACATAATATAAACCTGAATTAAATAATTTAAATTAATAACATATTATCAAAAATAATGAATTTTGTGTATAATAAAGTTATGAAAATATTTGGTAACATTAGGTTATATGCGTGGGTTGAGTTCGTAATTTGGTTAATTATTGTAGCTGCGATTGTTTTGGGATTGCGATACAGTCATTATCAAAATCAGAAACAGTATAAAAATTATCAGATATTTATGGAGGATGTAGACGGCTTAATTGTTGGGTCTCCTGTGAAGTTTCTCGGGGTGCAAATCGGACACGTTAAGAAAATCCAAATTGTTACAACCGATGTTTATATAAAGTTTGTTGTAACTCAAAAAGATCTGAACCTTCCTGAGGGTTCTATTGCAACCGTAGAGGCATCAGGACTTGGCGGGTCAAAGTCTTTGGAAATTTATCCGCCTGAAAAAGATAATATTACCGATAAAATTATTTTGACAAAAGAGCCTACAAGGTTAAGCAAAGTTATGGGCTTGTTTGATGATATTTTTAGAGAATTGGATTCTATCATGACAACGGTTACATATTCGGCAAATCAATTTGAATTTACATCTACCGGTAGTATTCCAAAAAATGTTGTAATGCCGGTTGATGCCAATGAAGGTTTGGATAAGTTGAATAAATCTTTGGATAGTCTGCTCAATACTGAAAAGCGTTTTATGAAAAATTTTAAGGGAAGTAAAAAATTAAAATAGAGGGTGAAACTTATGAATTTGGAAAAAGTCAAAGTAATAAACAATCCGGTGGTTCTTTTAAATTTGTGTACTATGCGTGATAAAAATACTGATAGTCAGGGTGTAAGAATAGCTACCAGAAAAATTACAAGATGTTTGTTATACGAAGCTGCAAAAAATCTTCCTCTGGTGGAACGTGATGTAACAACTCCTTTGGCAACATTTAAGGCAAAAACAGTTGATCCTGATATCGATTTAATTATTTCTCCGATATTGCGTGCGGGTTTAATATTTACAGACGAAGCTATTGATATTTTACCTCAGGCGACAATTCGTCATATCGGTATGTATCGTGATGAAAAGACGTTGAAGCCTGTTTGGTATTACAAC
>CAMGGL010000068.1 GCA_946055575.1 uncultured Candidatus Melainabacteria bacterium | reverse complement strand
GAACTCGCGACATCCTCCTTGGCAAGGAGGCATTCTACCACTGAATTACCCCCGCATACTTGCGTTACTCCCTTATTGTACTTGCTAAAAAAAAAATATCAAGCACTTTTTTAATCTTTTTTTATTTTTTTGTAAACTTTTCTTTATAAATGTTGTATATTTAGCATTTTTTTATATGTTTTTACTTTATATAGCAAAGTATGTGTAGAAATTAAAGGAGTACAAATAAGGATGTCATTTATATCTAAAGTAACAGGAAACATTCAAAGTACAGTCGCGCCCAAAGCAGAAATTTTAGCTAATCGTTTTATAGATGGCGGTTGGATGAAAATGGGTGCGACATACCATGCACCTCGTACAAATTCAGCTGAAGAAATTATCGAATCTTTAAAATTACTGGCAAAAAAAGAAATCGAAAAAGCTAATAACGGACGTAAACATCTTTTGAAACTTTCTGAAGAAGGCGGTTACAGTATTGAACAACGTGCTAAAAGCAGTTCTCAAGATATTGTTGATACAGCTTTAGAACTACACCATAAAAATGTTGAAGCTGCAAAGAAAATTATTGCTCAAGGCGGAAAGTTATCAGGTGCTCAAAGACAAGAATACGAAGAATTATTAAAAATAGGCACTGTCGCTCAATCAATAAAAGTTTCCGAATTAAAAGCTAAAGAAATTGATGAATTTTTAAGTACTGCAGGAGATATGCCTCAACGTCATTTAAGTTTGGCTCATGATGTAGTTGATTTATCTAATACGCAGGCGCTTATAAATCATGACATTTTCCCAAGTGTTAATTTCAATAATATAGGAACTGTTGCAAATACTAATAAAGAAACTACTCTTATGGGATATCTACTAAAAATGTTACCAAAACTAAGTAAAGAAAACCCAAAAGCTTTAAATTTAGCAGATACTGTCCTTACCCATACTGATGACTCAAATTCAAAATTCTTTTTGTCACATTTTCTTGAAAATGCACCTATTACACCTGAACAAACCGAATTAACAGAAAAGTTAGTTCCAAGTATTGCCAAAGACATCTTGAAAGGTATGCCGTCAATGAATTTAGGAAAGGATTGCAAAGAAAATGTATTTTTAAGTCTTATCCGTCATTTGTGTTTAGGTGATTCAAAACCTGAAAATATAAAATTGCTGGATGAGTTGATGCAGAATATCGATAATATTTGCAAAAAAACTGAACCTGCAATTAATCTTGATGATATCCGATTGGGAAATACCGAAACAATTAGAGAAAATATGAAAGTCCTTCCTGAAGTATTGAAAAATGCTGAACGTGAAGGCAAAAATATAGATGCTTCTGGATTTCTTATCAATAACATCAATTTAGTGGGTTAATTTATAAAGGGAATTAGCAAATAATAAAGAAGCAGTTTTATTAAACTGCTTCTTTTAAATCTGTATCCATTGATTTTATTCCAACTTCAATTCGTTCACCAAAACCTTTATGTAGAGCATTTACAAGATCATTTGATGAATTGACCCAAAACATGGAAGATGTTAGGACTTTTATCGGGCCGGTCAAATCCTTTAATTTCAACATAACCGGGTCAGCTCCTGAGTATTGACACAAAATTTGTTTCAGCATTACAAGTTCCTCAAATTTTATTTTATCTTTGAGCTCAAGTGTCATAATATTTGAGTTATCTACAGGTTTTACCGTATCAATAAGAATAATCGGCGGATCATCATCCCCTCTGCGGCTTACTTTACCCGAAACAATTATACGTTGTTCATTTTGTAAGAAATCATTGTATTCTGCAATTTTGGAGTTAAAAGCAAGTGTATCTATTCTCCCTGTTAAATCTTCAATTGTGACAAATCGTACAAACTTTGTCGGGTCATTTTTTGTAGGGATTTGTTTTGTACCGGTTACAAGTCCGCAAATCGTTACAACTTTTTCATTTGCGACATTTGGGATTTCTGATATTTTATGTGTCATCAAAAACGGTAATTTATCTCGAATAGTTGATAGCGGGTGGCTTGTGACATAAAATCCCAAAAACTCTTTTTCAAATAGTTGAATTTGTCTTGCATCATATTCTTCATCTGAACCGGCAAGGGTGAATTTTGCATTATCTATTGCTGCAGTATCCCCAAGCATGTCAAAAAGACTTCCTTGACCTGATTCTTTTGCTTTTGCTTCTTTTGAAGCCGTTGCCGTGATATAATCCAAGTTTTCCATTAATTGTTTTCGACTTTTTTCTATATTAGCAAAAGCTCCGGCTTTTATTAATCCTTCTAACGTTCTTTTGTTAGTGCATTTTGGATCAACTCTTTTGATATAGTCATATATAGATTTAAAATCTCCGTTAGCTTCCCGTTCTTTAATAATTTCTTCAATTACACCTTCGCCAACCTGTTTAATGGAAGCAAGTCCAAATCTGATGTTCTCTCCGTCTGGTGTAAAGGTTGCAAGTGAGTGATTAATATCAGGCGGTAAAACTTTGATACCTTTTTTTAGAGCTTCTTCTATGTATAATTGAGTTTTTTCAGCATCCCCCGCAACACTTGACAGAAGTGCAGACAAGTATTCAATAGGATAATGACATTTTAAATAAGCTGTTTGATATGCAACAAAGGCGTACGCAGCCGAGTGAGAACGGTTAAAACAGTACGAGGCAAAACTTAATATTTGGTTGAATAAAGCAGTTGCTGCATCTGAAGTCATACCGTGTTTAGCTGAAGCCTCAATGAATTTTCCTTTTTGCTTTTCCATTTCGTCGACTTTTTTCTTACCCATCATTCGGCGAACCATATCCGCTTGTCCTAATGAGTAGTCTGCCAAAACTTGAAAGACCTGCATAATCTGTTCCTGATATACAATTGTTCCGTATGTGTCTTTTAAAACAGGTTCCAATAGCGGATGGGCATAAGAAATTTCCTGTCTGCCATGTTTTCTTTCAACAAAGTCATCTACCATGCCGGAATCTAACGGACCCGGACGAAATAGAGCAACTAACGCGCCCAAATCTTCAAAAACGTCCGGTTTTAAACGTTTTACAAGATTTTTCATCCCTTGAGATTCTAATTGGAATACCCCGTCGGTATCTCCAACCATTAACATATCGTAAGTAGGCTTATCATCAAGTGGGATATCGTTTATGGCAAGTTCAATACCTTGACGAGCTTTAATCATGTCAACTGTTTTGTATATTGTAGTGAGGTTTCGTAACCCCAAAAAGTCCATTTTCAACAAACTTAAAACTTCTGTTACCGCATGAGGCGGATAGCCTGTTTGAATAATACCATCCTTTGAGGGTTGAACTGGCAATATTTCATCTAATGGCTTTGGCGCGATTATTACACCTGCTGCGTGTGTTCCGGTATTGTTTTTGAGCCCTTCAATTCCTATTGCCAAATCAATAAGTTTTTTCATCCCGACGGTCTTTCCTTCTGTCGGGTCAATCATAATCTGTTCATCTTTGTCATATAGAGCTTTTAATTCCGAACCGTCGTACTCCATTGCTTTACCGAGAGTTTTCGCTTTGTCATTAATGCTCATTGCAAGTTCAATTGCAGGCTCAATCAGCCCTGCGAGTTTGTTTGCTTCCGAAAACGGAACTTTTAAAATTCTTGCGACCCCTTTAAATGCAGCTTTTGCAGCATAAGTACCAAAAGTAATAATTTGGCAGACTTTATCTTCTCCATATTTTTGAGTTACATAGTCGATAACTTCACCTCGACGCTCAATACAAAAGTCGATATCAATATCGGGCATTGTAAATCGCTCAGGGTTTAAAAATCTTTCAAACAAAAGTTTATGTTTTATAGGGTCTAGGTCTGTAATTTCAAGGGCATAAGCAACAACTGAACCGGCTGCGGAGCCTCTACCCGGACCGACGGGGATTCCGTGAGTTTTTGCATAATTTATAAAGTCCCAAGTGATTAAAAAGTATGCGGCAAACCCCATTTGTTCGATTACACCAAGTTCATACTCAACCCTTTTTTTTATATCTTCTGAAACTTCACCGTATCTTTTCTTTAAACCGCAATGAACAAGGTATTCAAGGTATGTTTCAATCGTATATCCCGATGGCACTTGATAATCCGGTAACGGACTTTTACCCAATTCCAGCATTAAATGACATTTGTCTGCGATTTCTACGGTGTTTTTGATACATTCATCGAACATATCACTATCCATCCACTTAAAAGAATCTCTAAGTTGGGATGGTGTTTTTACATAAAATTCATTGTTTGGAAAATGAAAACGATTTGGGTCATCTTTATCACTATTTGTTTGCATACATAAAAGGGTATCGTGCATATCCGCGTCTTCTAATCGCAAGTAGTGAGAATCATTTGTAATTACCATTTTCAAATCAAGTTCTTTGGCAATTTTTATTAAATCAGGGTTCGTACGCTTTTGTTCATCTAAGCCGTGATCCTGAAGTTCTATATAGTAATCTTCACCAAATAAGTCTTTATATCTTTGGGCAACGGCTTTTGCTTCGTCATAATTACCTTTTAATAAGTTTTGCAAAACTTCTCCGCCCAAACATGCAGAACAGCATATCAAACCTTCATGATGTTCCTGTAGCAGTTCCCAATTTATTCTGGGATGCACATAACGACCTTTACACCAAGCAACTGAGGTTAATTTTATTAAGTTTTGGTATCCGACTTTATCCTTAACCAATAATACCAAGTGATAGCAAGGGTTGTTGTTTCTGTCACGTTCTTCTATATCTCCGTTATGAACATAAAATTCGCAGCCCATAATCGGTTTAACTCCCGAATCTCTTGCCAGTTCGTAGAGTTCCATATCACCGTACATGACGCCGTGATCGGTTACTGCAACTGCAGGAAAATTGTTTTCCTTACAGAAATTTAATAAATCCCCTATTCTTATTGCTCCATCCAGCAAAGAATACTCAGTATGCAGGTGGAGAGGTACATATTGTTGTTCTACATCAGCCATAGTTTTAGTGTATCATTAATGTGTTTGGAAGTTTATAGAATATTAATTTATTTGAACTGTTAAAATTTATGTTTAACAAGTGCATAAATATCATTAAATACGATAAATACCATAAATATAATCAGTAACAAGAAAAATACCGAACTTATTTTATTTACAGTTTCTTCATCCAACGGTTTTCTTCTAAGTTTTTCAATTACAAGAAACATGAAGTGTCCACCATCTAAAGCCGGTATCGGTAAGAAATTCACAAGAGCCAAATCAAGTGAAATCATTGCCGTAAGTAATAGACCTGAGAAAAATCCGTTGTTTTGAATTACATCACCGCCGATTTTCGTTATTACCACAATTCCGTGCAAATCTTTAACCGGAATTTTACCGGAGAAAAGTTGCCACAAGCCATAAACTAACATGTAAGTTTGTTCCCATAAGTAATCAAATGAGCCTTTTATTGCGGCTGGTATGGATTTTGTCGGAACTAAAACCGGATTTTCTGTATAAGAAATCCCTGCAATCCCTTTCTTATCGGAATAAATCGTTTTTAATTCTATAAATTCCCCGTTTCTTATGACTGTATAATTCAGTGGGTGTTTAGTATCAGAAATCGCATAGGCAAAATCTTCCAACGTATAAGTGTCGTTGTCTGTTGTATATGTTTTCTTATCCGCTAGCAAATCCCTTAATTGGAGTTGTTTTTCTGATAAAGAAAGTTGTTTGTCGTGATATAGTGCGTATCCTTTTAAAATTTCTTTATCAATGTGTAATTCCGCTTCATCTGTGCGAGGAGGCAAATTTATTTCTGTTTTATTTGGTATTGTTTCATTTTCTGAAATCTCAGGATTTAGTTGCTTTAACTTTTCTAAAGTATCTGAAACTCTTGCTTTATCAACTTTCCCGTCGTTAGCCTTACTTTTTTGAGAATAAAGTATCATTGCGTAACTTGAATATATATCAGAACCGTTGATTTTTACAATTCTGTCATCTTTTTTTAGTCCGCTATCCCAAATAGACGCACCTTTTGGTGCTACAATTTTATCTACATAAATTTCGTGTTGACCTGAAGGAAGTTTGCCCCAGACAAATGCCGTAATAAGTACAAGTACAAATGCCGTAATTAAATTAGCAATTACACCAGCCGAAATGACAATCATTCTCTGCCATACCGGTCGGTTAACAAATCTGTCTTTTGAATCCGGCGGAAGGTTTGAATCTTTTTCATCATCCGGAAATGATACATATCCACCCAGTAAAAATGCGTGAATTAAGATTTCTACATCCCCGACTTTTTTGCTCCACAACGTCGGCCCGATTGGCAATCCAAATCCAAATTTTGAAACCTTAATACCTAAAGCTCTTGCTGCATAAAAGTGTCCTGCTTCGTGTACAAGAACAAGGAAACTGAGTAGTAATATCATTATAACAATAGACATAAAAACCTCTTATCTTATATATTAATCGAATAATTATTTATTTGAATTGTTCTAAAAATCTGACGTCATTGTTAAAGAACAATCTGATATCATCAACTGCATATTTTAGCATTGCTAAACGCTCAACACCCATTCCGAAAGCAAAACCAGAATATACATCAGGGTCGATACCAACACCTTTTAATACATTCGGATCAACCATGCCACAGCCAAGAACTTCTAGCCAACCGGTACCTGAGCAGGTACGACAACCTTTTCCTTCGCACATGATACATTGTACATCAACTTCCGCAGATGGTTCCGTGAATGGGAAAAAGCTGTTTCTAAATCTTGTAGGGCGGCTTGCGCCAAAATAAATTCTGATAAATTCGTTCAACACACCTTTTAAATCTCCGAAAGTAATATCTTTATCCACATAAAGTCCTTCAATTTGGTGGAAAAAGTTGTTTTTTCTCGAGTTTATATTTTCATTTCTGTAAACTCGACCCGGAGCAATTATTCTAATTGGAGGTTTTTGATTTTCCATAACGTGAATTTGAGCTCCTGATGTTTGGCTTCTCAATACTACATTTTCTCCTGCATTTGTATAGAATGTATCTTGCATATCTCTTGCCGGATGGTCTTTCGGAACGTTCAACATGTCAAAATTGAAATATTCTGTTTCAACTTCAGGTGAATCTGAAAATGGGGCAACTGAAAACCCTAAACTTTGGAAGATTGAAACAATTTCGTTTGTTGTTGAGGTGAGCGGATGAACGTGACCTTTTGGGATAAATTGTCCCGGTAATGTTACATCAATTCTTTCTCTTTCAAGTTTTTTATTAAGCTCTGCCTCATATAGTGTGTGAAATTTTTCAGAAATAGAACTTTCAAGTTTTTGCGTAATTTCATTTGCCAATGAGCCGACAATACGCTTATCTTCAGGAGATAAGTCTTTTAGCCCCTTTTTTATTTCGTTAAATTCACCTTTTCTGCTTAAGTATTTGCCTTTTACTTCTTCTAAGTCTTTTACAGTTGATGCATTTTCAATGTCTTTAATTGCATCAGAATATATTTTTTCTAATTGTTCTTTCATAATTTCCCCTATTAATAATTTACAATTTCATTAAATTTTTTTTCGTAACCTATCGAGGTTTTATCGCCGTGTCCCGGAAAAACTTCTGTATTTTCAGGCAAAGTGAATAGTTTTTCTTTTATGCTTGATGCTATTGAATTTAGATTACCCTCCGGTAAATCACAGCGTCCGATGCTGCCTTGAAACAAGGTATCTCCAGAAAATAATTTTCCGTCAATCAAATAACACATACCGCCTTTAGTATGTCCGGGAGTAGCGATTGCTTTTATTATGGTCTCTCCGATTTTTAGTTCTGCACCATCTTCAATAAATTTGTTAATTCCTTTAATTTCAACGGGCATTAATCCTGCAAACATTTGAAGCATTTGCGGAGCTAAATTCACCTGTGACAAATCATCCTTTGAAATATATGTATCAACACCAAATTCGTTTTTAAACGAATCGACACCCAGAATATGATCAAAATGTCCGTGAGTCAAAAGAATATATTTGAGTTTTGCTTGAGAATTTTTTATTTCGGTTAAAAATTCAAGTCTGCTTGACGAGCAATCAATTAAGACTGCTTCCTTTGAATCAACATCTGTTACGAGATAATTATTTGCGTCAATCGGACCTTCTACAAAAGTTTTTATATCTATCAACTTCTTACAACCTCAAATAAAGTTTTGCATACTGCGAAAAGTTCTTTTGCATCCTTCAGAGCAATCATGTTCGGTCCGTCACACAGTCCTTTATCCGGCTCAGGGTGAACTTCAAAGAACAAAGAATTCGCACCGGCTGCCATTGCTGCTTTTGCCAATGTCGGAACAAATTTTCTGTCCCCACCGGAACAGTTGCCGTTAGCTCCGGGCAATTGAACGCTGTGAGTTGCGTCAAAAACAACAGGATAACCAAACGATTGCATAATCGGGATTCCTCTGTAATCAACTACCAAATTGTTATATCCAAAAGATGAGCCTCTATCTGTTAATAGAATATTGTTATTTCCCGCATCTTCAACTTTTTTGACTAACGTTCCCATTTGCTCCGGAGATAAGAATTGACCTTTTTTGATATTAACTATTTTACCTGTTTTTGCGGCTGCTACAAGTAAATCCGTTTGCCTGCACAAAAATGCAGGAATTTGTATAATGTCAGCCACTTCTGCTGCAATTGCGGCTTGTTCCGGAGTATGAATATCTGTTACTATAGGAACATTATATTTTTCCTTAATTAATTGAAGCATTGCAAGTCCTTTTTCAATTCCCGGACCCCTAAATGAGGTGATTGAAGACCTGTTTGCTTTGTCGAAAGAAGACTTGAATACAAAATTTATACCAAGCTCTTTTGTAATTTCTTTTAACCCTTTTGCAGTAATGTCAAGAATTTCCTGACTTTCAATGACGCACGGACCGGCTAAGACCGTTAATCTATCTCCGCCAATCTCAAAATCCCTTAATTTAATTCTCTTTATAATATCCATATCTGAATTATACGTAAAAAATATTAAAATATCAATAATAAAATACTAGAGAATATGTTAATAAAGATTATTGAGGGAGTTATCCTTTAGTGAGTAAAACCTAAACCTCTCCTAAGATAGGAAAGGTTTAGTGGTATGATATTCAATGAAATTTATTATTTTTACATTAGGACAATTCTAAAAACAGAGAAATTAGTCCATAATTATCGTCATTCCGTCTGCAGCTCTTTTAAACCCGTCAACGGAAGTAAAATTTTGACCCAAAATCGGATATTTTTTAATCAATTCTGCTTTATAGCCATTTAATCTTTCTAATACCGCCAGCTTTTCAGGATATTTTTCTGCAATAACGTCAAACTTATTAGCTAAAGGATCACATAATACAGAGGCATATATTTCCCCTATTGCTTCATCAATTTCTTTCATTGTCATTCCGTTACTTGCCTTTGCTGTAACATACAATGCCTGTTGTTTTTGTTGTTTTACATACTCAGGTTTTTGTTTTGCCACCACCTGTGCATATTCTATAGATTCTTCAAAAGATAAATTTCCGGTTTTTCTTTTCTCTTCAAGTTCTTTTTGTCTTGTTTTAGCATCTTTCTGTTCCGCTTTCGCATCACGTTCAGCTTTTTTAGCGGCTTCTTCAGGAGACATACCTTTATATTTTGCCTCTACAACATCCATAGGCATTTGTGTACCTGTACTCTTTAGTCCTGCCGCCTTCATTAGACCTCTATAAAATTCATCATTAATTTTTTTTAGACCATCCAAATAATCCCTATCATTTTTATCAGTTTCAGAAGAGGCGGATTTTGAATATTTTTTAAGGTCTTCACCTATCTTAAACTGTTGCGCTCCAGGTGTTCGACCCCGATTATCCGGATTAGTAAGTGGATTAAGGCGTGAATCAGGATTAAATTCGATACCCATGTAAAACTCCTTTCATAAGTAACAACTTGTACTTATTAACTTAATTTATCTCATGTATATATATAAAAAATAGTTTATAGATAAATTTGCTATATTCATACCAT
>CAMGGL010000067.1 GCA_946055575.1 uncultured Candidatus Melainabacteria bacterium | reverse complement strand
GAGTACATTTTATGAAAATTTTATCAATAAATCCTACATTTACTGCTCAAACTTCATCTCAGCCACAAAAACATGATATCTTGAATGAATTTTATGATAAGGTGAAAAATCCGGCAGATATGACAGATACTATACTTGTTCCCCGTACAATTTTTAAAGGGTATCTGGGAATTATGACGGGTACTGTTCTTGTTACCTTAGGCGGACTTTTAAATAAGCATCCTAAATTATCTAAATTCTTTACCATACCAGGCTTGATATCTTCCTTATACGGTACTTACGCTTTTGTAAGACCTTATGTCTTAAAAGGAGCAAAAGGTGTTGAAACAAAGCTGTCTGAAAATGTTACAAAATCTTAAAATTGTTCTGAAATTATAGCAAAATATTTTTCGTTGATGGTTTATAGGTTTTGTAATTAAAAATAAAGAAAGAAGGTCATATGTTTTTTGTTTGTGATATCCCGAATGTAAATCCTTCATTAGGCCCTGTTAAAGGTGATAAACAGGAAGTTAGCGTATATGATAGGGATTTAGCTAACAGAAGAATTGTTACAACAACACCGGAAGAAGCTGATGAATTTGTAAAAACAAGAACTCAAGTAGTAAATTCAGCAACAAAACGCGGTTGGGGCTTGGCTGCTTTAACTACAGCTGTAGGTGCCGCAATTGGTGCAGGTGTTGAAAGCTTTTTTGATGTAAGACACACTAAAAAACTTAATAAGTTAATAGAACCGTTGAATAATGCATTAGATGAACTTGTAGCATCAGGTGAAAGTCTATTAGGTGCAAAACTTAAGGTATTAGAAAAAGATGCGTTTAAAAATTTTAGTTTTGAATTGCGTGAATTATTCTCAGAAGATGCTAAGATGTTTAAGTCTGCAGATATTACTGCTGTTGCAAAACGTGCAATGAAATCAGGTGCAATAGGCGGAGCTATTGTTGCTGCTATTTTGGGATTGATGATACCGTTTAGAAATGCTAATAATGCAGATAAAAAGATTACTCAGGAATTTATTGATGCAAACAAGTAAACAAATATACTAAATAAAAAAAATCCAGAAGTTTGATAGCTTCGGGATTTTTTTTATGTTATATTTTAAGTGGGGAGATTGTTTTGTATTCAAAAAATGAAATTATTGATATATTAAAAGATAACACAATCGATAAAGAAATTTTTTCTTTGGCGGATTCTATTCGTAAAAAATACGTTGGGGATGAAGTTCATTTGCGTGGTTTGATTGAGTTTTCAAATATTTGTAAATGTAATTGCAAGTATTGTGGTTTGCAATTTTCAAATAATAAAATAGAGCGTTATCGAATTTCGCCTGAAAATATTGTCTTATACGCTAAAAAAGCGGTCGATATGGGTTATAAAACAGTCGTTCTTCAATCAGGTGAGGATGCTTTTTTTAAAACAGAAATTTTGTGTGAGATAATTGAAAAAATTAAAAATTTAGGTGTTGCATTGACGTTGAGTATAGGAGAGCGCCCTTATAATGATTACAAAGCTTTTAAGCAAGCTGGGGCTGACAGGTATTTGATAAGGATTGAAACTACCGACCGAAATTTATACAAGTCGCTTCATCCTAATATGAGTTTTGAAAACCGGTTAAGATGTCTTGATGATTTGAAAAATCTCGGTTATGAAGTTGGTACGGGATGTCTTGTTGGTTTGCCTGAACAGTCTTTAGAATCTTTGGCGGATGATATTTTATTCTTCAAGAAAATAGATGCCGATATGATTGGTATAGGTCCATTTATTCCTCACCCGCAAACTCCGCTTGCAAATTCCCAAATTGGAGATTTTAATTTAGCTTTAAAAGTAATGGCATTAACAAGAATTATACTCAAAAATATCAATATTCCGGCAACTACTGCAATGGAAACCCTTAATCCGAACGGAAGAATAATTGCATTGCAAAGCGGTGCAAATGTCGTTATGCCAAATGTTACAACTACTGAATACAGGGCAAAATATGAAATTTATCCCGGAAAGATTTGTATAAATGAAAATCCCGAAAAATGTCGAAATTGTATAGGTGCTAAGATAAAATCAATCGGACGCACGGTTTCGGAGGATTACGGTTTTAGAGTTCGTTAATGCTGTTTTATTCCGACCTTAAGTAATATCGCGCTGACGATTGCACCGACAACCATACCGCTTGCGGTACTTAATCCGTTCATAAATATAGGTTTGATGTCGTTATTTATCATTTGTTCTCGCTTTTCGGCTTTTTCTTTAATATTTTTAACTGCGCTGTATGCAAATCTTAATGATTTGATTTCTCCGTTGATTGTTTGAGCTTTAAGTCCGTTATCTTCAAGCAACATTGTAAGTATATCACGTGTTTCGGAGTCCTCAGGAATTTTTACGTTTGGTAATGTTATATTTATTGTCTTGTCACCTATTGTTCCCTGTACCGTGAAATAATCAGGTCGGAATGTCTTACCCAAAACTTTGCCTTTGAAAAATTCGGCAAATTTTGACGGTTTGTTAAATTCGACATTCAAATTAAACTCTTTATCTCCGTATTTGCCGTCATAGCTTTTCCCTTTTGTGTGCAACAATAAATATTTTTTGTTTATTGCACCCTCGTACCAACATTCGTCGTTGTTTGAAGCCAGTTTGAATATTGCATTTTTGTTATTTATATGTCCTTTTAATATAGTACCTAATGCTGCTTTTTCTTTGTCATAATCAAGATCGGCAATAAAATCACGAGTTAGTTGTATGGTATCTTTTGGTGGTTCACTATTTTGCAAAGCTTGTTCGGCTTTGTATTTTTCAATCAGATTTGTAGTTTGAGGTGTGTTACCTTGAAATTCGACAAAAATTTTTTGACCGTTTACTTCCATTATATAAACTCCGAATTTATACACTTCGCTATATATTTAAAAACACATTGCTCAAAAAAATTGTGCTTTTATTACAAAATATTAAATAATAAAAGAAAAGAAGCCGGTTAACTTGTGTAACCGAACTTCTTTTCTTTTAATTATTTGATGTTTATTCTAGTGGCTATCTTTCAATTCCGGAACACTTGCCAGCATTGTTAATACAATTTCATCAAGTTTTTTAATTTCTTGTGTTGTAAATCCGTTATCCTTCAGAGCAACATCAACTTCTCTGGCAAGTCTTGCTTCGTTGTTTTCTTTTAAGAATTTAGAAAGTTTTAATGCTACATCTTTCATCAAGTTTTGTTTTTCTTCAAACCTGTATTCTGTGCTCAATTGTTTGAAAAAATGATCTCATATTCCTTTATTTCTTTCGTATCCTGACAGAAAATCCAAAACATTACGATGATTTACGTGCTGAGTAATAACTTCTTTTGTTAAGCCTTTTTCACTGTCATCGGTGTATCCGACTAAATAATCTGCAACATTACTTCCATAATGTCTTGCTTTGTTTCGTTCTTCCGGAGTTAGTTTTGTCGGTTGATTACCTTTTTTGTCAGTTGGCGGCTTTGGTTTAACTTTGTCATCTGTTGGCGGGTTAGGTATGGGTTTTTCACCAATTCTCGGCGGTTCTTTTTTCCTGTCTATACTATCTGAACCGGCACGCTCGAATGCTACTCCCATAGCTTTGAACAGTTCTCTCATTTCATCGTCTGAAAATTCAATTGTTTCTCCTGCTTTTACTGAGTGATTGTCACCAAAAATACTTTTCATTCCGTTCTTTTTTCTTGCCTCTTGAATGTTATCTAAAACTTTTATTGTTTCATTCCATTCAGCTTTAGAAATTGAACCGTCACTCATGTGTAATTTTTTCTTTTCAACAAATTCTTTCAAGGCTTGAGTGATTCCTTGACCTTTTCTAATAGTAATCTTTGTTGTTGATGTTGCCTCAATGCTCATTTTTAATACTCCTTTCTTAATATTCGATTAAGCTTACACTCACACTTATAATAACGGTATTTATATTAAGAAATTTACTAAACTAAAAAATATTGTTACATATCTTAATCTTTATTAAAATCCTTAAAATCCGTACAGTATATAAAAATATAGCTAATTTATCTCAAAAAAGGTAATAGACATAAATGTCAATAAATTAATAATAATCACTATAAAAGATGTTTATATATGGGCATAAATGCGGTATAAAAGTCAAAGATGACAGGTGCATTCACTTATGATAATTTCAGACAAAAATTACATAGCAAAAAAGATAAAAGAATACCGTAAGAAATCAGGACTTACTCAGGCTGAACTTGCTGAAAAAATTGATATCGGAACAAAGCAAATTTCAAGAATTGAAGTCGCTGAATTTTATCCTTCTTTGTCTACATTCTTTAAAATAGTTGATGTTTTAAATATTGATATAAATGATTTTGTGGTTAGTTCTGTAAAAGATAATAATCATAAGGTTCGCAAAAGACTTCTGGACGTTATATATAACGCCTCGGACGAAGAATTGGAATTTTATGATAGATTGGTAACTTTTGCGAACGACGAAGTTACAGAAATAAAGAAAAATATTCTGCTAAAGAAAATTTATTAGCTATTTAATCATTTTACGCATCAGCGTCTAATAAATCATCTGTGAGTTGCTCTATTACATCTTTTGCGCTTGCTTGCAGTTCTTCTCGTGTAAGTTCTCCGTCAGCTGCTACTGTATCCATTGCTGTAAAACTGTTATCAATTAGTTGCTCAATTTTTTCTCTGTTTGCATCAGATATTTCAATACCATTACCTTTAAGCATTTCCACTATAAATTGTTTGTATTCCTCTTTGTCAAGAGTTTTATTATCGTTTTTATCAGCTCTTAACATAGTATTGATATCGTCTTCATTTGAGGTTAGACTTGCTATTTCTGCTTTATTTAAGACATGTCCGTCATTTATATCTCTAACTTCGACATTACCTTCTTTGTCATAGGCAACTTCAGCTTTATCTCCAAGCAGTTCCTGTAATTGAACGCGTTGTTGCTTCGCTTCTTCAGTTGGCGCTTTAGCTGTTACAACAACTTCATCAAGGACTTTTGTTCCTTCTCCGTATACTGTAAACTTCGGAATAGTAACTTCATCGTTCGGATGGAAAAATTTATTACCTTTGTATTCTGCTTTTGGTCCGTTATAAGTTTTTACAATATCTTTGTTTGCCTCAAGAAATTCTTTTTTGGCGGCTTTTATTTCTTCCGGTGTCGGGTTTTCGAATCCCTGTTCTGCCAGATATTTAGTGACAATTTGTGTGATGCTTTCACCTTGTTGAACTGTGTGTTTTGTCGGGGTATCTTCTGCTTCAGGCTGAATTTCTTCGCCTTTTGCGTTAGTGTATTTTACTGTTTTTTGTCCTGCAGAATCTGTTGTTTCGGCTTTTACGTTGCCATTCTCATCATAAGTGAAAGTTGTTACTTTTTTTAGAGTATCGTTTTGTGCATCCGTAATCTGTTCACTTGGTCTGTTGTTTTTCATATCATCTTCCGTTGCGTATTTTGTATCAATACAATGACCATCTTTGTTTTCTGATACGGTAACAGATGAAAGTTCTGCATCTTTGCCCAGCCCGTTATATTCACGTGCAATTTTTTTATTGTCCTTATATTCATATTCTGTACGAATTTCTTTATCTCCTTTTAACTCAATAGAAGATACAAGTTTGTTATCACTGTTGTATGTAGTACTTTTCTTCCCATCAGCCGAGAATCTAGTTATATTTCCGGCCGTATCACGGATACTTAAGGTATTCCCTTGTTTGTCTTGACATATAATTGTACCGTCTTCCATTTCTATATTGGTATTTCCGCCATTGACATTTGAAATATCATATTTGTATGACAGAGTATCACTTTTATAGATATGTGTCGTCTTGTTTCCGTTTTGTTCGATGTATTCTTTGTTGTCTCTTATGGCAGCTTGTTGGTCAGCAAGAGTAGATAGTGCGTCAAACGTACTTTTGTCGCCAAAGTTTTTCTTCATTTCTCTTGTTGACATAAGTCCGTCACCTGAAGCTTTGTATAGCTGCTCTCGCATTTTCTCCGCTTCTTCTTTATCAATCTTGCCATCTCTATGTATGTCAAATTTTTCAAATATGGCTTTGTTTTTATCTGTTTGTCGCAAGCCTTCAAGTTTAGTTAAGTCAATAGTCTTGTCTTGATTTTTTAACCTAAGAATATTGTTTTGTTGATTATTATTGCCTACTCCGTCAACCATGTTTTGGCCTTTCATTTTTACTTATACATTTCTAGTTACGGAATATTTTTGTAAAACTTTAATAAATTTCAAGAAAATTTACATAACTTTAAATATAAACCTTTTTTAGTGTTGGTAAGTTGGAAATTCAAATATTAAATCTTTTTAATTGCTTTCTTATGCTGTTTGAGGAGCCTATCAAGTAATGTTAGGGTTTGAGTGCATAAATTTGCTTTATCAATAGTTTCTTGAGCTTGCTTTAATTCTGCAGATGTGCTGCTACGTAAAATTTTTGGTGCATATCTGTTATATTCTTTTTTTATCGTTATATCAATTTTAAGCAACATTTCAGGTAGGCCACAATTGTGTGCAATTCTTTTGAGTTTTGATAATGTATTTTGTCTTTGTTTAAGAAGTTCTTTATATTCGAGTCTGTCTTGTGCTGAATAGAAATCTTTAAGATTTGCTTTCTGGGTCAGTATATCCATCTCAAGACGTTTTAATTCACGCCAGACCCCATCGTAAGCCAGCTCGGCATCTGTTAATTCAAATTTGTCAGGTAAAATTTTGGGGATTTTGGGCTTGATTTCAATACTGTTTATTTCAACAGTATCCTTTCTTAGTTCATTAAATGGCTCTGTATCCAATGAAGATACTTTTTTGTCTTTAGGTCTTGCGCCAAAAGATGTTTTTGATTGTTGATTGTTTATTTTTGATATATTCATATTGGTATTAAAACAAACCAAAATAATTTTTGCCATAAGTTAGGACTTTTATAAATTTAATATGAGTATGAATTTCCCGAAAAATATCAGACCCTGAAACGAGTTCAGGGTGACATGTGTGTCTGGGCTTACATCCTCTGCTCGGCTTGTTCAGGGTGACAAGGTCGGGAGCGCTTGGTGGTAAAAGAGGGAATACGTAATGGTATAACAAATGTGTCATCCTGAATTTATTTCAGGATCTTTTTAACTTTGGTAAAGATTTGAAAGGCATTGACCAGATCTCACCCTTACCCCCTCTCATACCTTAGGAGAGGGAATGTTTTGCAAACATGTCATCCTGAAATTGTTTCAGGATCTTTTGAAATTTAGTTTTATCGGAAAGCGAGTTTATTATGCAATATCAACTATACAAACTCCGTCGCCGCCTTCCGTGTCTTCGCCGGCTCTAAATTTTGCAACATACGGAGAACTGCTTAAAAAATCTCGGATAGCCTGTTTTAAAGCGCCGGTGCCATGTCCGTGTATAATGCAGACAGGTGAAAGATTTGCTAAGCTTGCTTTATCTAAATATGCTTCAACTTCATCCAACGCATCTTCAACTCGATATCCGCGTAAATCTAATGTCGAAGACATTTCCAGCCTGCGCAATTCAAACCTGTTTAATCTTGCTGCAGGAATTTGTGCTTTCTTTGGCGCTTGATAATTATCGTCAAGAACGGCAAGTTCGTCTTTTTTTACTTTCATTTTAATATTGCCCATATCAACAAATACTCGATTTGTTTTATCCGGTAATGTTTGTATTGTTACTTTTTGGTGCATGTTCTTTAGCATAACAACATCGCCAACCACAACTTTATTCCAATCAATTTCAATATATTGCTGTTTATCGGTTGTTTTTTCAATATCTTCTCTGAAGTTTTTTTCAAGTTTTGCAAGTCTTGAATAAGCACGCCTTGCAATTTTTTCGGATTTTTCTTTGCGTAACTCCTCAAGAATTTGTTTTATTTCTCCTCGAGCTTCGAGCATTTCAGCATCAAATTTGTCCTTTATATTCTTGATTGTTTTTTTCTTCTCTTTTTTAACCTTGTTTAAGTTTTCTTCGTATTCTTTTTTTATTGTTAATTGGGTTTCTTTTAATTCTTGCGCTTTTTCTAGGTTTTTAGACAACTCTCGATGTGTCAATTGCAGTTGCTCAACAACAGCAACTGTCGGATCTTTTTGAGTAATTAGTGTATTTTTTGCTTTGTCAACAATTTCCTTATCTAATCCGAGGTTTGAGGCTATAGAAATTGCATTACTTAATCCAGGTATGCCTATAAGTAATTTATAAGTTGGTTTCAATGTTTCTGTATTAAACTCAACTGAAGCGTTTTTAAAAAACGGATTTGTGTATTCTAAAGCTTTTAATTCTCCGTAATGCGTTGTTATAACCCCGTAAACTCTTTTTTGTGCCAAATGCTCAAGTATTCCTTGTGCTAAGACAGCACCTTCAACAGGATCTGTTCCCGCGCAAATCTCATCAAACAATACAAAACTTTCATCTGTTGATTGTTTTAAAATCTCTATTATATTTGTCATGTGAGCAGAAAATGTTGAAAGGCTTTGTAAAATATTTTGTGCATCCCCAATATCGGCATATACATCTTTAAACGGATAAAGTTTAGCAAATGTGCACGGTAAAAACATTCCGGCTTTTGCCATAAGTATAAAAAGTCCGATTGTTTTGAGTGTAACGGTTTTGCCGCCGGTATTTGAACCTGTTATAATCACGGATTTGTAATCTTTGCCAATTTCAAAATTGTTAGCAACAACATCTTCTGTTAGTTTTAACAGTAGTGGGTGTTTCATGTTTTCAAAATATATTTGTTTATCCTCAATTAACTCCGGTTCTGTTGCGTGTAATTTTACTGCATAGCGAGCTTTTGCAAAGTGAAAATCAATTTCAGCCATGATTTTTTCGCTCATTTCCAGTTCTAATATATGAATTCTTACCATATCTGTTAAAGATACAAGAATTTTTATACATTCTGCGTGAATTTTTGATTTAACTTCTCTGATTTTGTTGTTTAGGGGTACAAGTTGAGCCGGTTCTATGTAAAAAGTTTTTGCGGATGCGGAAACATCGTGTACAATTCCCGGAATTTTTGTCTTGTTTGAAGACATAACCTGAAAAACTATTCTATCATCACGTTGAGTGTAAATGTTTTCTTGCAGATATTTGGAAAAATTCTTGTTATTTAACAATGCGTTAACCTGATCTCGCAAATTTTGTTCGGTATCTCGAAGTGAAGAATACAGACTTTTTAATTCAGAGGTTGCATTTTGCTTTATTCTGAAATTTTCATCAAAAGTTTCAAAAATTTTGTCTTCCAAATTTTTATCGGAAACGAGTTTTTCAGCCAGTTGTTTTAGTAAGTAGTCATCTTTCGAGTTTTCACAGATAAATCTTTTCAGCAGCCTTGAAGATTTCAGAGTTTTAGCTGTATCAATCAATTCTTCTTCGCTGAGGTAAGAAACTGCGCAATTTGCCTTGATTTTTGCCATATTGGCAATAAATTCAACAGGTGTTTCTTTTGCTAAATCGAGTATTTTTTTTGCTTCTTTTGTGTATGTAATTTGAGTTTGGATGTCATGCGTACTTGTTTGTGGCGTTAGCCTTAAACACAGCGCCCTACTTTGGTCAAATTTTGCGAATTTAGCCAATTCATCTTTGACCTTGTCGAATTCTAACGCGGTAAAACTGTTTAATGTGATATCCATAAAAACATCTTACCACAAAGGATTTAGATTTTAGTAGCGATAAATTTAAAGAAGTTCTTGACAATAAATCTTTAATTGGTAGAATGAATATACATCTGAAGCAATTGCTTGGAGGAGTGCCAGAGCGGTTGATCGGAGCGGTCTTGAAAACCGTCGTACGTGCGAGCGTACCGTGGGTTCGAATCCCACCTCCTCCTAATTTAAAAGCCACCTTTCAAGGTGGCTTTTTTAGTGGGTTTTGAACATATTGATATTTACGGAAATATACATGTAATTTGACTGACAGTTTAAGTCTAATATAATTTGACATGCGGTTTGAGAAGAAGTGTATAACTAGACACTTAAAATTAAAATGTCTGACACTTAAAATTAAAAATTTCAA
>CAMGGL010000066.1 GCA_946055575.1 uncultured Candidatus Melainabacteria bacterium | reverse complement strand
AAATATCCATGTAGACTGGGGGACATGCTTTGAAACATTACATTTTTGCAGATGAGAGTAATACTGACAAATCAAGATTTATGTTAATCGGTGGTATTTGGGTGGATGAACCTACTTATCTGCAAGTAATTGAAGAATGCAAAAATTTTAAACAATCTAACGGTTGGAACGAAAATACTAAATTTAACTGGAAAAACATTTCTAAAAAAACACTATCGCAGTATTTAAAATTTATAGACATCTTTTTTAAATATAACTTACAATTTAACTGCATTATCATTGACAGAAAAGAAATAAACTTAAAAGAAAATATTAACAACGACGCAGAGTTAGGTTTTTATATTTTTTACTATGAACTATTAAGACGTAATTCTAAAAAAGACATCCCTTATTATGTTTATCTTGATAGACGCAGTAATAAGCAAAAATCAAGAGGTGAAACACTAAAACAGTTACTTCAAAAAGACATGCACCCTGTAAATAAATTTGGTTTCAGAACTACAGATAAAGGCAAAAACATAAAAGTCTTAGAATTTGTCAATTCAAATACGTATAATCTAATCCAATTTGCCGATTTGATAATGGGGGCTATTGGCTATCACTATAATAAAAAACATTTAAAACAAGACGCAAGTTCTCATAAATCTGAATTTGCTATGTATATTGCAAATAAAATCGGCAAAACAGACTTAATATTCAGCACAGATAAAAAAGGATACAAGAACCTTAATTTATGGCTTTATCTGCCTAATAAAAAACTCGCCAAAAAATAGAAGCCATAACACCTACATATGCTAAGCATATATCCTTAATTCAAAGGTCCGTGGAATCATCCAAAGAGTTCAGCGTAATGACTTCTATATCTATATTATGCAATATATTTTTATAAAAATCAATACTTTTTTCAAAATTATTAAAATTTATATCCTCATAACTGATATTTCTTTTTCATTTCCGCAATTTTTTTAGCAAATGTAGGCGAATTAGATAAATTCTTTATCATAGCTTTTGCCATAATCAAACCTCTATCCTCTTCGGTTTCTTCTTCAATAATCTCGTATTCTTCTGAAAAAGGGTTTGAAAAAGAAGTATTTTCAATATCTTTTAATATATTATTATCCAAACATTTTTGGGGTATATTACCAAATTTCTTTTGGGTATCAACATAAATTACTTTAGGTGTGAGTTTTAGGTACCCTAAAAATTTTAGGGTAAAGTAATAGTAAATTCTTTTGCGTTGTTTTTTCTTATCTATAAGCCCTTTTTCATCAAGTTCTTTTACAGCATTCCCGACAGCAACCTCGGTTAGACCCGTACATTTTGCAATAGTAGCTTGAGTCGGGTAAGCACAACCCAGCTTATAATTCCAAAAATCCACAATACACCGCAAAACCAATCTCGCAGATATCGACAATTTTATACTGGAAAACAGTTGAGTAGTTGTTATTAGCTTGTTTATCTCAAAACTTGTCGATTTTACCTTAATTGTGGTTCTCATAACTTCACCTGCTAAGCCGTATATAATCTCAAATACCTTGTTAAATTAGCAACCGTTGTTGAATACTGTTTAGCAATAATAGTTTTTGGTACTTTTAATTTAATCAGCTTTAAAATCTCATCTCTGTCTTTATCTAGCTTAGATTTTCCCCTGCCTTTTGGTCTGCCTAATTTTATACCTGTAGCTTTTTTAGCTTGTAATGCTTCCTTAGTTCGCAGACTTATCAAATCTCTTTCAATCTGAGCAACCAGTGCAAAAATTGTACTGGTTACAGTTGCCGTAATACTTTGCTCATCATTGCTAAAATTTTCCTTAATCGCATATAGGCTTATGCCTTTTCGCTTAGTTATGTCTATTACTTCTAAAATCTGAGAAACAGATCTTGCAAGTCTTGATAATTCAGGAACAATTAAGACATCTCCCCGGTGCATTTTATCTAATAATTTACCCAACTTACGCTCTTTAAAATTTGCCCTGCCTGAAATTTGCTCCTCTATAAATTCAATACTGCCTAACTGCTTATCTTTTGCGAATTTTAAAATATCCAGCTTGTTTTTATCGGTATTTTGTTCAAGTGTGCTAACACGTAAATATGCAAATGCTTTCATCTAATCTCCTTTATCTAGTATTCATTTGGTAGCATATAAGTAAAAATAACAGGGTCGTATGATGATAAAATTAAATAAAACTTGTAATCATACACAGGTAAATCTGTAAACGGTATATCTTGAGTAATTACAGTTATATGCTCATTGTGTTTTTTATCTACGTACCCTTCTCTAAATATTTCTAACTTTGCTGAATTATTTGTAGTTACAGAAATTGTGGCAACAAAAAAGCCATCTCCTGATGATTGATACTCTTGAATAATCTTTGGAAGATGGCTAATTATGATATCTACAGTCCAAAATGCCCGTAACGTCTGCTGAAAATCCATTATGCCTTCGGTATAAACTAAATTATTACAGTAAGGTCTTTTATAAAATTTTTCCGAACCAATATTTCGGCAATAAATGTTGTCGATAATTTGCTTATTCATCTTTTTGCCCTTAATTTTTTTGCTGTAAAAATGCCTGAAAATCAGGCATTAAAAAGAAAACCTATCTTTTATACTTTTAATTTATGATTACATATACAAAAAATCAAGGCTTTTTATTTACTGTTTTAATATAACTTAAACGAACATTTTTATTTTAGTTGTAACAAGCATTGATTTCTTCTTCAAGCTCATCTATTAACGCTTCTGACTTGGTAGGTTTCTTTTGTGGCTTGTCTTTGAATATAGGTAAATCTCCTAACCCTATTAACTCAGCTTCAAGTCGGTCTCTTTTTTGCTTAAGAGCTCCCATTCGCTTGTTGTATTTAGTACATTAGTCTTGTAGCCTCGTTTTTAAAGTCGTAACAATCCAGTTATGCTCACGTTCTTCGATGAAAATATTTTTAGTTATTATTGCGTATTCTTCTTTTGTCGACATTTTTCACTCCTTTTATTTAATTAAAAAACTCCCACCAATAATTGATGAGAGTTTGGAGGTATCAATTATATATTTATTCTAAATACGGCTTTAATTCGTTCCAATCAGCTTTTTGTACCTTTGTTTGTTCTTGTGTGATAGCTTTATTCATTGGAGTATTGTAATCATTTTTTAATTTTTGATATAGATGATAAAAACCTGGTGAAGGTATGCCAAGTTTTTTATTACAAACTATGGCTGAGATCATAGGTAAATCACATTCAGAATCGCAGAACCTTGATATTTTACCTAGTGTGGCACCCATAGATTGAGCTACTCTTATTTTACCGACAGCTTTTATTGCTAATTCTCCATATGTTATAGTTGCGTATTTATTGTGTTTTAACATATCTACCAGAATTCTTCCAACTTTTTTCTGATAATCATTTAATTTTATTTTTCTATTCATAAAGTTATAATATCACAAAAATTTATCATCTTGCTTTGCATATGGATATTGGGATTTCTGTGTACCAACCACTAATAGCATAACCAAATAAGGTTGTGCTACGTTGTGGAGCAGAGGCTGTACCCGTACGTTCTTTACTTCCATAATCAGTATATTTATTGCTAAATCTACGAACCATGACATTATTATGTTCGGTTTCTTGATTTGAATATATTATAAAACCCAGTTCTTTTCTAAATTTTTCTTCTGTTGCATCTTGATAAGAATCTGTATTCCACCAAGTATCACGAATATAATCTAAATATTTCCTGTTATTTTCTCTTTGAAGTTCTTCTTTTACATTATAACGGTATAATTGACCTTCCAAATAATGAGCTTTTAATTCGTCAGTATTACTGATATTTGTATTGTATAAATCTTCTGCTAGTAATCTTAAATCTTCAGGAGTCGGTACATTTTTTATGCCACTGCATATTTTTACTGTTGTCGCCCAAATATCATCAGAATCATAGCATGCTTTTATTCCTAATTTATCTTTTTCCGCCTTGCAATCCATATATGACATACCTTTTGCAAAAAACGGTTGTCCAAAACAAATCCCTTTTACTTTGAATAAACATTTCCTAAAATCAGTATCGATATATGGTATAGCTGTGCCATCTTGATCGTACCAATATGTCATTTCTTTCGCATACTGTTTTTCTGCTTCTATTCTTGCTTCTTCCTCTTTTCTTTTTTCTTCTGCTATTCTTTCAAGCTCCTTTTGTTTAAGATATTCGTTTTTAAGTTTCGCAGTTACTTGATTATCTGTACTTAGCAAATTTGGTAAAACAAGTTGTATTGATTTCGTATTTGCATTAACCTTAATGTGTTTTTTTAATCTTAAATAGTCATCTGGTAAGATTCCATTTATTCTAAATTCAACACTCAAATTTTGACCTGAAAATATTTCGTGCTTATAAGAAGCATACTGTAGAGATTCTGCGAAATCTGTTTTGGGCAAAAGTAACTGAGATGTTAAGTGTTCCTTCGTTGAAAGTTCTTGTTGCCAACTTTCCATAATATTATCTGGCTCAATAATAGTAACGAGCATTTCTTTTTTTACTTGATCATAATCTGTGCTAATTTCGCAGGTTGTAGCTTTTGTACATTCAGTCAAAACTTTCAATGGCTTTGTTTTATTATAAAAGTAAGTTATAAAACATATAGTTATAAATGTAATTACCAATGCACATATTAGTAAAATATTTGGTTTGTTCTTCATATAATAACTCCAATTTATCGACAAATACGTTTACTTTGTTCATCCAAGTTTAAATGATTTACTAGGTTGTCATAATCTTCTTGATAAATTCCAATAGTATTATCATCTTCAAAATAAATTGGTACACTTAATTGATCGTTGTATTCTTGATTTGGGCTTTTAGCTCCATTTATATCAATGGTGACAAAACAGGAATTTTTAGTTGTACAATTATTATCACTGAAAATCAACATCGTGGTTCCGTCAAGCATAGTTATTTTATTATATGTTTTATTTGCGATTACTAGAGGTTTTGCTATGCATTCGGTTAAATCTGCTGTTTTTGCACTACGGCATGAATACTCATTTCCCATATTTCTTGTCATAGTTGTTGCTGTAGTAAGTGTACTTAAAGTGTGTAATAGGTAGCATGGATTCTTTTTTTTATCCGCCGCCATAAATAGTGACAGAAGCAATGATAGAACAAATAATAGTACGATAAGTCCTCCTGTTATTGAAAGTATTAATACTATAATAGGTTTTAGTTTACTTGTTTTTTCTGCCATTAGTCGTTTCTCCTTTTTCTTTTAGTGCTTTAATAAGTTTTTCAATTTTATCAAGTCTCTCTCCAAGAGAATTTATGTTAACCATAAGTAATATCCAACAGAAAAATAAAATACAAATGAATATAGTTAAGTTCAACTCGCCCAGAGCTTTTATTAAATTTATTATTTGTCCAACTGCGGTGTCTGTGCTGAGAGCTGAACTAACTGAACTTTCCCACATTGAAATTAAAGCATTGGTACATAAAGCTAAAACTACAAGACCAATTAACGGTGGTATTCCATACTTAATTATTACATATAATTCATCCAAAAACTTTTTCATAATTCTTATTCCTCGTTACTTTTTCCAATGTATTATTTTTATTGAAAAGTAATACTCATTTCATCTTTGGTAAATACAAATCTTGCAGTTGAGTCAATTTGTTTTAGTATACCTGTTAGAAAATCATTCACATACTCTTGCATAATTTGGTTATCACCTACTGATTTTAAAATTTCTTTTCGTTCTTGAATAAGCATGTTAACGGCTTTACTCCTGTTACCTAGTGCATATTCATATAAGCCATTACTAAAATTTTTATATTTTGTATTTTCAAGTTTTTGATTGCAGATATTTTTTAATTCAAGTAAATTTTCTTGCTTAGTTTTACCAGTATCTATAAAATATTTATCATTAGCATCTGCATGCGATATTACCTTTATTATATTCAAGTACGGTGCAAGAACTATTTTGTAACCCTCATTCTTGTATTTAGTTGCTAAATTTAAGCAAGATTTTACCTTTATATTTAGTGGGGTTTCTTTTATATTATATAAACGTTCATAACCTTTTTCACTGTTAATTATTTCATAACATTCAAAAGCTTTATCATAATTTTTAAGTTTTATATAAATGTCAGCCTGTTTATTATACACCTCAATTTTACTTATTCTATCAATTTTTGACGAAGCAGCTACATTTAACCATTTTAATGCTGTTTGTGGACTATTCAGCTTTAGGTATAATTCTGCTCTAAGTAAGTGTGTATCTAACTCTTCGGTTTGCTCCTCCGGTATTAATTTATTTAATAAATTTAGTTTCTGAGCTATTGTTAAAGGTTTATCTGCAGTTTTAACCTTTATCCAATAATCACTCCTTACATTATACTCATTTGGTATTGCTATAGCATAATTTGCTGTTAATAATAATCCTAAAATAATAAGTACTTTTTTCATATAACCTCCATATTTGTTTTTAGTAAAGATATTCACACAAATAAAATATAAATTCAACATGAATTACGAATTTTTAAGTTGTATGTTATCGTCAAGTTACAGTGTATAAAACTCTTACTTTTATAAAAAATTAAAAGAAAGAGGTGATAATGTTACAGAATGAATTAGGCGAGAAAATTCGCCAAATAAGAAGATCAAAAGGATTTACTCAAGAACAACTAGCAGAATTAATAGGCATAGATAATAAACATCTTTCACGAATTGAAAAAGGACGGCATATGCCAACTTATAATATTATAAAAAAACTTGCTAAAGTTCTTGATTTTGATATTTACAAAATTGAAGACATGTCTATTGCTGAAATCCCTCAACCTGATAAAATATTTTTAAAGTCGTTAAATATATTACATTCTGCCAAATCGGATGATGAAAAAAAGTATTATCTTGAAGCATTACAACATGCTCAAAAAGGGTTACGGTTAAATAACAAATAAACTTCAAAATCTCTTATCCCCTGACAAATTTACAAAAAAGTTATTAACTTTTTGTTTTTGTTAGTCAAGCGTAACAGCTCCAAATTTAAACGTTTTAGGCTTTTAAGCATAAATGTATTATTTCAGGCAGGTTCGTTTAATACAATCTAATTTTGCTTGGCTATGTTAATAAAAAAGTGGGGATAAATCCCCACGCCCTATTCATAAGTCGGCTTCTGGTAATCTTTTAACAGTTTATACAGCCGTTTTGTTGCCATCCGTCTTACAACTTGATATCGGTTAGGGGTAATTTGCTGTATGTAATTAACTGTACCCAGTAATTTTTGAAGTTCTTTTATGTTCATATCTTTTATTTTTTTGCTTTCAAGCATTTCAATAACAGAATAGTTTATCTTGTACGGAACTTCTAATTTGCCACTCGGCTTAATCGCAACACCAGTTACAAAACCTATATCTCGTCCAAACCGTTTAATTTTGTCGTGATTAAGCCTAAGCTCATGCTCAGATAACGTTTTTTCTACGTATTTTACAGCTTTACCTGAAATGTGCCGTTTGGCTGATAATGTTATATCATCCATGTATAACGTCATCGTAATTCCTTGTCTTTTCATATGCTTACTAATCTTGTCAAAAATTTCTTGATGGCTAAGAAATAGCAACACTGGACTTGTCGGTGCTCCAGTTGGTAAATACCCCCTGTAAGTTGTTAATTGTAACATGATTTCCAGAGCTTCACCTGTTATGTTTAGCTTATCTTCAAAAAACTTTCTCACGTATATATCTTTACTATTCTGAAAACACGCATGAACATCCAGTGTTATAATTTCACGTTGATTAAGATGTTTTTGAGCATTTTTAATGTTATTCTGCCCTTTGAACCCACATTGGCAATATTCAGGTGGTTCAAATTTTTGTAGCTCGACTAGGATTTTCCCTAAAATCATTTTTAAGGTTGGATTTGGTTTTTCAAGTCGTCTGTCTTTGCCATTTTTACTTATCACTCCTTTCCGATATGGCAAAGACAGTGCTTTCTGTAAATCTTGTTCTGTAATCTCTAACGCTTTTAATAGTTGTCTTTTTGTCTTTAAATCTTTGATTTTTTGCATTATTTTTTCTCCTTTTACCTTTTTTGGGCAGCTTAACTACAGCCACTATTGGGCTGTAATTTGCCATTTGGCTATGCTGCGTTCTTGTCTTATACCTACGAGGGATAATTTTTCAGCTTTACGGCAGTGCTGAAATCAGACGATAACCTAAACCCTCAAATTGTGAGCGAAGCGACCGAACTTTTTTTATTCTGAGGTCGCTGAGCGAAAAAAGAAAAAGAAAGAGCTTTTATAATACTTCTACTTATACTTATTCGCATATTCGCTTTATATAAGATATCAAACAAACTATTCTGATTTGCGGATATCTTTACTGCCTCTAATAAGCTATCGTCGAAAATCCAGAGAGTTAATTTATTACATCTACTTCCCCCTTTCTTCGTCTGGGTGGTCGTTTCTTTAATTCTGCTCCTGCATAGAACCAATCTAAAACTTTTTGGCGGATAAAAATTGGTTTCCGACCTAGCTTTCTGTAAATTTTTTCTGGTAGTTGCTTATAATGAATCCAAGAATATATTGTTTCTGTTTTCACACATAGTAATTCTGCTACGGTCTTGGTGTCAATGAAATCTTTTTCTTTGTTTTCTAGCATTTTTCCTCCTCTTCTTTTACCATTTTTTTGACCATGCCTTTACTTAATTTTTAGCACATATATTTATACTCACTTTTTTTGCAACTTAATCGTTTTTTAGGTAAAAAATGTCAAAATTGTTACAAATCTTTACAATTAAAAGGCTTTTTTAAATTTTTACAGAATTCTACGGATTTAAATTTATTTTAAAATATTGTGCTTATTTTTTACTGAACTTACAAGCTGAAACAATCTCAAGACTTGAGTTTTGGTGATTTTGAATATTTAATTACAGTATGAAAGTTTACGAGAAAAATAACCACTGGTATTTAGAAGGCATGATACGCGGTAAGCGGTATCATAAAGCTATACCAGAAGCTACAAACAAAAAAGAAGCCGAGAAATATCTTATAATATTTAAGGCAGATCTTTTAAGAGGTAAGCTCGACTTAGCAGAAAATGTGGGCTGTAAACAATTCGGCGAGATTGTCGATATTTATCTTAAATACGCAACAACAAACTTAAATTCTACAGATACAGCAACCCGTATAGCTAACCGCTTTAAAAACCTGTGGAAAAATAAACAAATTTCAGAAATTACTCCGAAAATGGTCGAAACCTATAAAGAAAACAGGCTTAAAACCCAATACGGGAAAAAAGTCATCAATGGTGTAGAAATTCCCAAATTTGTATCAGCCGCTACTATAAACCGTGAAATTGGTGTTCTTAGTAAAATTTTTTCACTTGCAATAGCAAATAAATTCACAAATACTAATCCTGTCAAAGACGTTAAGAAAATGCGTGTAACCAACAAATTAGAACGTCATTTATCAGTTGAAGAAGAAAAACGGTTATATCAAGTTTGTAATGACGATTTTTCTTTTACTAATTTATCATACGAGGAGCAAGAAAAATTACAACGTAAACATAACGGTGAGCATAGTTATTTAAAACCAATCTTAATTATGGCACTAAATACAGCTATGCGAAAAGGTGAAATTTTAAATATGACGTGGGATTGTGTTAATTTTGAAAAGAACGAAATTTCAGCCCTCAACACTAAAAACGGTAAGAAAAATACAATACCGATGAGCAGTAAACTTCGCAATACGCTTTTAGAAATGTACAGGACTCAAAGCCATAATAAATATGTATTTACAAATCCTTATACAGGTACCAAATACAACGACATCAAAAAAGGCTTTAAATCAATTTGCAAACTTGCTAATGTAGAAAATTTACGATTTCACGATTTACGGCACACAGGAGCAACAAGAATGGTAGCGGCAGGTGTACCACTACCAGTTGTAAAACAAATTTTAAATCATGCAAGCATTCAAACTACAATGAGGTATGCTCATACAATGCGAGAACAAGAAATTTCTACAGTTGAAGCTTTAGCTAATTACAATAAATAATTTTTACAAATTATTATTTATTTTTATAGATTTCAGAAAATAATCAATTACACAAAAATTAC
>CAMGGL010000065.1 GCA_946055575.1 uncultured Candidatus Melainabacteria bacterium | reverse complement strand
AAAATGATTTGAAAAAAGATAAAAATCTTGTAATTATAAAAAATAAAGTCTTAGGTGAAATAGAAAAAAATATAGAGTTTGAAACGGTTAAAAAAGGTAGACGCTACACTATGATAAGGAGAGTAAAATAATGAAACTTTTACATACAATGATAAGAGTAAAAAACGCACAAGAAAGTGTAAAATTTTATACTGAACTTTTAAATATGAAATTAGACAAAAAGAAAAGACTTGATGATTGCTGGCTTTATTTTTTGACAGATGAAGAAAGTACAACACAAATAGAACTTACTGAAAATGATGATACTCCAAAAGACGGTTATAATTTAGGTACTGGTTTTGGTCATTTGGCATTTTCGGTAAATTCATTAGATGAATTTAGTCAAAAATTGAATAATTTAGGGTATAAATACCTTTATGAACCGTTTGATTTAAATGGAAAAGGTACAAAAATAGCATTTATTCAAGATCCGGACGGTTATGAAATAGAATTGATAGAAAAAGTTGTTTGGTAATTGTTACGCAACAATTTTTTTATTTTCTTCTCTAAATTGCGCAGTTCCCGGAAATTCATTTGAGCCGGTTCTCCACTGAGTAATTTTGTATTGAAGTTTTGGTATAATTGTAGATAAGAACAACGCAGAAGTTACAAAACCAGCCCCCCAGTTAAGCGCATTTATTTTAAGGTTATTATTAGTAGCTTTTTTTAGAAGTTTTGATGTAACTTCTCCGGATGATGTTTTCTTAGCTGTTTCTATAATTGATTTAACATAATCGAGGAGTTCTTTTTTGACGGCATCCAAATCATTTTGAGCAACATATTTGTATTTATCCATAAATTTGTCACCAAATCTGTTTTTGAAAAATTCTTTTAAGAATTCAGGATTGTTAATGTGTCCACCGTTTAGAACATCTTTTGCTTGAGCTTCAGTCAAAATGGATATACCTTTTATTTGAGGTTGAAGTTTTGACATTTTATCCGCAATTTCTTCAAAAGATTTGAGTTCAGATTCCGGAACAATATTTTTTAATTCGGCTTTAAAGTCTTCAAGACTCATTATTTTAACATCTTTTCCGGTAAATTTGGATTTCAAATTATCTGGTAGTTCTTGATTTTTACCAAGCATTTCTTTTTCAAAATCTTCAAAATGTACAGTTTTTTGAGGGTTTTTATCTTCAAGGTAACTTTGCATATATTCTGTAGCAAAATCTGCCGAAACAGGGTCAAGTCTTGTTCCTATACCGTTTTGTTCAATTTTATTTAACCATCTGTTCATATTTGCCATGTTAAACATGTAGAAATAAATTGAACCCAAATCTCTAAATAGGATTTCAATACGTTCATCGTTATTTCTTGCAGAATAAGCTCTACCGGAAGCTGTACCGGCATCAACGGCAAGTAACTTATAATTTCTGTCATTTTCGAATTTATTTGCAATAGATAAAAGATTTAATCCGAAAGAAATGTCTTTTTTATTATTTTTATCTTCAGTATCGTCTTTTACAAAAGCACCAATACTAGGTCTGTTTATCATTGGTACATAATTTTGAGGTTGTTCTGTTTGAGGTTTGTTTTTGTGATAAGAACGAGTAATTGCCTGATTAATTTTCGGTAAAACAAATCCAATAAACGCATTGGCAATTAGTACACTTGATATAACTTTGACAAATTTAAACCTTGCCATAGTTTTTTCAAGAATTCTATCACCATTTTTAAGAGTTTCGGAGTTTAGATAATTTTCTAAAGGTTTTCTAACAGAATCACTTGCTGTATCAACAGTTACATTTGGAAGTTTGAGTAATTTTTGACCTAATTTTTCAAACAACCAGTTAAGTCCTGTAACACCTCCAAGCCAAAAAACAGCACCGGAAAATTCTTCTGTAATTCTTTCACGAGCTTCGTCAAAACCACCTCTTTGGTATGCTTGATAAGTTCTTCCGCCCTCAACAAAAGCTTCCAAAGCAATAACCGGCAGAAATCCGTCACTTGCCATTTGTTTGACGAAATTTCTTGCCATTACATTGTTTGTATTTGCTATTGGGATTTTTATAGACATAAATATAATCTTTCAAATTTATATTGTTTTAATACCTCTAAATAATTATTTTTGATTAATTTTTAGGTTATTTTAATAATTTGTTACAAATTTTATACTATTAGCAATATTTTTTTTGTTTGGTTTTTGCTATGGTATATATGTAAGGATTAAAAATGAACACATTATCCGTAAACACTTATAATACTCAAACTTTCACTCATTCTCATACTAATAGTGACTTATCACAAAAGAAAAAAGCTGTAATTTTAGCATCTTCTGCAGCGGGAATGACACCGGTTTTGGCTGTTTTAGCAAAAAGAAAAGGTTTTTCTCTAAATCCGATAAAAATTTTAAAAACACCAATAAAGAATTGGGCAATATTCAAATATGCACCAAAAGAAAAGGTTGTTAAATACGAAGACCCTGCAGTTATTCTTGCTTTAGCATCCGGTTCTGTAGCGGGAGGTTTTGTTGGTGGATGTTTGGTTGATGATAAACACAACCGAAAAACAAAACAGAGAGAAGTTTTAAGTCAAATGCTCGGTAATATACTTGTACCTGTCGGATGTGTAGGATTGGGAGCAAAAGTGTACGGAAAATATGCCGATAAAATTGAAGGTGTAATGCCACAATTTAAAAATAATTCAAAATTTTTTAAAGTCATTAATAAATGTTTAACAAAATTGCCTAATGCAATTGGAACTATTGCATTTTTGAGTGTTGGCATTTATTGTGGAAATAAAGTTTCTAATTTTATAAATGATAAACTTTATAATAAAAAAGTTCAAAGAAATATAAAGGCTACCGATTTTGCGCCACACGTTGATGATGTATGTATGGCTGTTTCTATGATGAATAAAGATTCAACTTTCGGTTCAAAACTTGGAAGAATAATACCGTTCGCTCTACTTGTTCCGGGATATCAAACAGGCATAGCACAAAGTGATTCTATAGATGTTATTAAATAAAAAAGACTTTGAAATTTTATTCAAAGCCTTTTCCCACTACAATTAACCTTCTTTTTAAATTTGTACATTTGTACTTTCGTATTCTATACCCATTTCTCTAAGTGTTTTGATAAAATTTTGAGCACAAATTCTTTGAGCTTCAGGAGGTACAATCCTTAAAATTTCAACTGTTTTTGAAATAACAGGATCTTTATCGTACCAACGATTATTTGCATTTACAGGTTTTACCATTGCATAAAATTTATCAATAGTTTCTTTAGATACTTTTTCTTCAATTTTTTGTAAAAAAATCTCTGCTTGAGCTCTTAATTCTGTTTGATAATTTCTTAAGAGTTCAATAACTTCCAGTAATAATGGGTCGTGATCATACCAACGTTTATAAGTAGGACTCATTATGTGTACCCTCCGTTAGGTTTGTTTGGAAATCTTCGTTTTTACGCTCGATTTTCCCTCCCAACAATCTTATCTTATTTTCAAAGTTTTCGTATCCTCTATCTATATGATGTAGTTTTTCCACAATAGAATTACCCTCAGCCATTAAGGCAGCAACAACTAAAGATGCTCCGGCTCTCAAGTCGCTGGCTGTTAATGTTGCACCTGAAAGTTTTTTTACACCTTTTATAATTGCGTGATTTCTGTCTTGATGAATATCTGCACCCATTCTATTCAAATCAGGAACTTGCATAAATCTGTTTTCATAAAGACTTTCGGTTATGATACCAACACCGTTTGCTGTTGTTAGAAGTGTCATAGCCATAGATTGTAAATCAGTCGGAAATCCCGGATATGGCTGAGTTACAAAATTTATAGAATTTAATCTGTTTTTGCAACTTACTTCCATTGAAGTAGGGTCTAAGAGTTTAATGTTAGCACCCATTTTCAACAATTTATCGGTAAAAAATGTTAAATGAGCAGGGTAGATATTTTTAATAATACCCTTACCTTTTGTTGCGATAATTGCTGTCATAAAAGTCCCCGCCTCAATTCGGTCAGGAATTGTTGTATATTCAATAGGGTGAAGGTCAGTAGGTTTTACTCCGTTAATTATAATTTCTGAAGTACCTGCACCGTTGACATCTGCCCCCATTGTATTCAAAAAGTTTGCAAGGTCGACAATCTCAGGTTCTTGAGCTGCGTTTTGGATTTTGGTTGAACCTTCTGCCAAAACAGATGCAAGCATAATATTTTCTGTTGCTCCGACTGACGGAATATCTAAATAAACATCAGAACCAACAAGTTTGTTCGTTTTTGCATGTACATATCCGTTTTCAATTTTGATTTTAGCACCCAGAGCTTCAAGTCCTCTAATATGGAAATCAACACGTCTTTCGCCGATTGCGCATCCGCCCGGTAAAGCTACTCTTGCCTCTTTGCAACGAGAAACCAACGCCCCGAGAATTATGAATGATGCTCGCATTTTGCTTACTAATTCATAACTTGCAGTCACATTTGTTATATTAGTTGCATCTATTGTTAATGATTTTTCTTTTTTATCGTAACTTGTTTTACATCCTAATTGTGCAATAACATTGAGCATAATCTCAACATCCGTTAAATCCGGCACATTATAAATCTTTGATTCACCTTTAGCAAGAATTGCTGCAGCCATCAATTTTAAAACCGAATTTTTTGCACCGCCTATTAATACTTCGCCTTTTAAAGGGGTTCCGCCTTTTATATAATATCTTTCTACCAACTTAGCCTCCGAAAGAAATCTTTACCATATCCTAACATATATAATAATACAATTATAGGGCTTTGATGTAAATAAATTACGATATGTAAAGACAAATATTAGGATTTTTCTCAATAAACATCAATAAATGCGTCAATTATTAATAAATTTCAATTTACATTTCTTCATGTTTGTCAAAATTTATTTGCTTGATTTCTATAAGTGTAATAGAATGATTTTGGGAAATGTTTTTTAAGGGATAGATAAAGAATGATAAAAGACAGATTAAACGAGAGAACTTTGACACCTCAAGAGGTTAGAACTATTTTAAAAGCAGACAACAAAGAAATTGTTGATTTGTGTAAAAAAGCGGCTATCAGACCAAGAAAAAATGCAAAAGGACACACATATTTTTCTTATGATGAAGTAAAAAATCTAAGAAAAATTCAAGCACAAGTAAAGGGTGCTGTGTCTTCTTCTGTAGCAGTCAGAACTCCGGTTTATGCCAATGCGTCGGTATCCGGTAATAGTGCTGCTGTTAGAAGTATTTTAACAACACTTCAAGATTTGGAAGAAAAACTTAGCAATAAAATTGCAAAAGTTATTGATGAAAAACTTGAAGGAATGGATGATGTTGTAGTTGAACTTATCCGTTGCAAAACAGATAATGAAACTCTAAAACAAAAAATTGTTGACTTGAACAAAGAAGTATATCAACTTAAAAACGAACTTAACAGTTACAAACCTGTAGCTTTAGGTTTTTATAAGAAAAAAGAAGTATACGTTTGGGAATAAGAGGAAAAAAGAATGCCAGCTAAAGAAGCTACGGAAGTAAATATCAGCGAAGAAAGAAATAAAGCGCTGAAGTTAGCTATTGAAAAGATAGAAAAGGATTTCGGCAAGGGTTCAATTATGAAACTTGGCGATAAAGCAACAGTTAATGTTGATGCAATTCCGACAGGAGCGTTATCTTTGGACGTGGCATTAGGAATAGGTGGAATTCCTCGCGGTCGTATCATCGAAATCTATGGACCTGAATCTTCAGGTAAAACAACCCTTGCTCAACATATAGTTGCAGAATGTCAGAAAAAAGGCGGTATCGCTGCATTTGTTGATGCAGAACATGCACTTGATCCTGAATATGCACGTAATTTGGGTGTACAAGTTGATGATTTGTTGATTTCACAACCTGATACAGGTGAACAAGCTCTTGATATTACGGAAGAACTTGTACGTTCAGGAGCTGTGGATATTGTTGTAGTAGACTCTGTTGCGGCGTTAGTTCCAAAAGCTGAAATTGAAGGAACAATGGAAGATCAGCAAATGGGTCTGCAAGCACGTTTGATGTCAAAAGCTCTGAGAAAATTGACAGGTATAATCGGAAAAACAAATACAACGGTTATTTTTATTAACCAATTAAGAATGAAAATTGGTGTTATGTATGGAAACCCTGAAACTACAACGGGCGGAAATGCTTTGAAATATTATGCATCTGTCCGTATGGAAATAAGACGTGTTGAAGGTTTAAAAGGTGAAGATGGAGATATCGGTAACCATGTAAGAGTTAAAGTCTTGAAAAATAAGGTTGCTCCTCCTTTTAGAACTGCAGAATTTGATATAGTATTTGGCAAAGGTATTTCTAAAATCGGAAATATATTAGATGTTGCTGTAAATCTTGATATTGTTAAAAAAGCAGGTGCTTGGTTTAGTTATAAAGAAGAAAAACTTGGTCAAGGCAGAGAAAAAGCTAAAGAATTTTTAGAACAAAATCCTGATATTTTGTCAGAAGTTGAAACTTTGGTGCGTGAAAAACTTGCCCAAAATTAGTTAGTGTGAAAATTAAACTAACATTAGAATTAATGCGCTAATCAATGAGATAAGTGAAAAAATTCCTGCAACAATCCAGTATGGTGAAATACCGTTCTGTTTTTTGCATGATTTAATTGTTGTAACTTGTTTTGATTCTGATTTTTTAGTTGATTTTTTTGTCGTTGTTTTTGATTTTTTTTGACGTTTTTCAGTTAATGCTGCTGCTTTTTCTGCTTGTTCATATTTTTTAGCAAGGGTTTTATCGCGCTTTCCTGTTGCGAGAAGTTTTATATCAAAATGCAAACTTAAATTTTTTATATCTGCTTTTTTATTATATACAGAGTAATTTATGGCAACTTCAAAAGCGCGCTGCAAACATTCTAAAGCGTTTTTTGCACTTTTTTTAACAGAAGATGAATGTACAGATGCGTTACCGCATTTTTTTAAGAAATACAAGTCTTCAATAAATTCTTTTTCTTGCTCTGAGCCTTGAGAATTATCTTTGAGAGTTGCAAGCATTTGGTCAAAAGTATTTTCGGTTGTACGTTTAGCGCCTAATACGTTTTTGCAGACATTTTCTGCAAATCGTCGAGTTTGCCCGATACATTGTTCAAAATACTCATCTCTATATAGTAATTCGGCATCAGAAATAATTTCGTATAAATTTTTATCTGTACTTTTTAAAAAATCAAAATTAGTCGGCATGGTTTAATTCTACACTTTAGTAACTAAAAAGTCAAAAAAAAGAGAATGTCCAGCCACTCTCTAAAAAAATATATTCATACAATGAATATATTGGAATTAAGATTTAAAATATTCATATAGTTTTTTCCCATTCTTGAACTTTAGGAAAAAGAAATTCAAGGTAATCTTTGAGTTTTTCTCTGTCTTCTTGGTGTGTTTTTTCGTTATCATTTATGCAGAAAAGTTTTAATTTTTTCTTATGTTTATTAATTCTTCTATCCATTTTTATCGGATGAGATAACGGAACATAGATGTTTTCTAATTGTGTTTTTTTACTCCATAATCTTATGTTTTTTAATATACATTTTTTCTTTGCAAGCATATAAAAACTAAAAATTACTCTTTGAACGGAATTTGGTGTTCTGAATTTACAATAAAGAGTTTTTTCAAAGTCTTTTTTAAATTCATTGATACATTCTTTGTAATAACTTTTGCGATAAGCATCAATATTATGAGATGGTTCATATTTGTAGAAAATTCCGTAACATTCTTTTATCAGGCCGGCTGAGTGAATAATATTAGTTAAATATAATTGTTTATTTATTATTTCCTGACTCCAGTTTTGTTTTGCAAGTCTGACAATCGGCACCCCTTTTTTGTTGAAAAAGTATGTCGGCGTGATTGTTTTGTATATAAAACAATCATCATTTGCGTATAGAAAATGTTCCGATAAGTTAGGAATATTTTCTATACAAGTTTCAATGGCTTCCGAGTTAAATGTCGGTAAAGCATCGGCAGGCATTATGTCTTTATGGTTAATTATTGTAATTTTTGGATGTGTAGTATCAAGCCAAGCAGGAATTTGCCCGTTTGTAATTATATAAATATGGTTAATCCAAGACGCATTTTGCCCGACAGAACGCAGGGAATATCTTAATTCTTCGTTATCAATAAATCTGCAAGGGTTTAAGACATTGTTTTCGGTTGGAATATTCAGCTTTTTTTGCCATAACAATTTTTCTTGCTGCCACTTTGTGTCATTTCCGTCCACCCAGCAATAAACCAAATCTATCGGATACTTAAACTTAAACCGATTAATTTTTATTCTAAATCCTAAAATATCGATAATTTTGTATCTGTGTTTATTAGTGACATTAAAAATTCTGTGAAATGCTTTTTTATATTTCTTTTTCATAATTAATTCCAAAAATCTACTTAATAAAAAATTGAATATATTGTATTAATATTGCATAATTCAATATAAAAATACAATATTTGAAATGTTTTGTCAATAATTTATACTTTTTAGTATGGATATAACTGATTGGAACAACGATGAAATAATGCGTCTTGTCATGGCGAAAGGACATATTACACAAAAGATGCTTTTGGCAGAATTAAAAACCGAAAATGGTAATGTAATTCCACAAAGCACATTTTCTTGTAAGATTAGACGTAATTCATTAAAACTTGCCGAATTTCAACAGATATGTAAAATTTTAGGATATTCAATACAAGTAGTTCCTGTGAAAGAATAATATATTACACTTTTTTATTTTTATATTACAATATTGTCAAACGGTGGCACATAAAAAGGAGAAGACAATGTTGACAAAAAATTCATCAGTAAGAACAAGTTTTTCAGGGGTTGATTTTTCA
Source organism: uncultured Candidatus Melainabacteria bacterium (assembly GCA_946055575.1). GTDB lineage: Bacteria > Cyanobacteriota > Vampirovibrionia > Gastranaerophilales > Gastranaerophilaceae > Zag111. The sequence goes on along the minus strand of CAMGGL010000065.1, from coordinate 1,302 downwards.
AAATACTCATCAAAAGTGTCTGAATTTGTAAGTGAATTTTCAGCACGTGCAAATAAATCAGGCTGTTTTTTGAACTGGGTAAATCTTCCGTCAGAACAGTTAAAAAGAGTTGACGAACTTTATTCAATGGTTGAAAATTTTAAAAACCAAACAGGTGTAAAAAAATTAAGCGTTATGGGAATTGGTGGTTCAAAACATACAGTTGAACACATGCTTGGTATTAACGGTTTGAATATTTGCCATGATAGTGTAGATTTTTATTCTGATGTTGATTCAATTAGTTTTGCAAGATTTATGGCAAGAATTGGGGATGTTACATCTTCAAATTATATGATTGCTTCAAAATCAGGTTCAACATTTGAAACAAAAGACGGATTTTTAAGAATACAACAAATGTTGATTGATGCTTATATTTCAAAAGGACAATCACAAGCTGAGGCTGAAAAATCAGCAGCAAAACACTTTATTGCCGTAACTGATGCTAATGCAGAAAAAAGTGAACTTCGTAGAACTTCAATTTCTCAAGGCTGGTTAGGTGATTTATTTATCCATGATGATGTTGGCGGCAGATTTTCAGCATTTGACGATCATGCTTTGTTCACTTTAATATGGGCAGGTCTTTCAAAATCCGATATGATTTCTTTATTGAATGCAGCACAAGAAGTTTCAGAACAATCTTTGAGCAGCGATATAGAAATCAATGATGCCTTAAAAGAAGGAATTTTCTGGGCTGATGCAAAAATGAACGGTATTAATGCGTCTGTTCATCAATATATGGGTTCAATGTTTGAAAATACTGTATATTGGCATGCTCAAATGCAAAATGAATCAGTTAAAGACACCTTAAAACAGGTAGCAAAAGTTCCTGATGCTATGCACCACTCTGCAGAAGCTCACTTTAATCCGGCAAATAAATTAGTATTTGCTTTGACTGTTCCTGTTGATAAAGGTATCTGTTCAGAAAATGCAAAAAGCTATATTGATGCGTTGACAAAATCTTATGAAATAACAGGTGCATTCTTTAGAGAAGATGTAGAAACTTCTTCTATGGGTCTTACACCGGCTGCTGCAGGTGCTTTAACTCAATTAAGAGCATTTGCAACCGTTTATCAGGAAATTGTTGAATGTATAATGACAGGCAAAGAACTTCCGGCTGTTTTTGACAGCGTTCTTCAACCGCACGTAGAATTTTATAAAAAGAATTTAAAAGGCGGTGTGGTTGTCCCCGGAAGAATTTCAAAATAACAACTAAAAAAACAGCCTCAAAAGAGGCTGTTTTCATCACTCCTATCCGTTTATTGC
>CAMGGL010000064.1 GCA_946055575.1 uncultured Candidatus Melainabacteria bacterium | reverse complement strand
GACGGGTCCTCCGGACGGGGACGCTTTTTATGGAAAAAGCGCCGCAAAACCAGCACCAAACTTCGTTCACTAATCAATTTACCCGTTCGACCAAAACGGGCAAAACTCACTACGTTCAAACAATTGCCCGTTTGTTGTTGTCTTACTGAAATTGATTGTTCACTTTCGTAATGGTGCAAATTTTTTTGCACAAAGGTCAAAGGTTTCGACCTTCGCGTAGCGAGCAATAAATAAATACGAAACAAATAACAGAGCAAGTATTGTTTGAGCGAAGCGAGTTTACTTGCTTAAATGTTGAGTATAATTATTTATTAGGGAGCACGAGAGTTTCTTTCTGTCCACTTTCTTTACGGTTAAAGAAAGTGGACTATAGAGTTACAGATTAAAAGTCCATGTCCATAAAATCATCTTCTTTTTTGAAGTTTTGACCTTTTGTCCTTATTTTCTTGTTTTTGTTTTTAACCTTTTCGGGTAAATTCCTGTATGCGTTGTCAACCGATATTTTGGTAATAACCTGACTGTTTTTTCGGTCATAAAATGTTAACCAAAACTTTCGGTTTATGTTGTCTACCGCAAATGATACGTTTTCAACCAACTTATCTCCCGGTTTAATTTGGCGAAACATTAATTTGGTGTTTCCAAAAATTGATGGGCTGAATTTTGCGTTGTAATCGTTTACAAGTGCCATATCAAATCCTGATAATGTTTTATCAGACATATTGGAAATCAATACCGTGAGTGTTATTGTATTAACTTCACCAAAAGGATCTTTCTCATGTTTAACGTCGTTGATGTTTATTGTAAGCCCGTCGTATAGGATTTCTTCTTGCTTTAGTGCTGTTTCTTTGTATACCGGTAAATCCATTTGGGTATTTATTTTTACTTTTATTTCATCTCCCGGTGCAATCAGTACGTGGTTTCCTTTTCTTAAGAGTGCAACTCCAAGCCCTGCAACTCCGCCTATTGCCGCCCCGCCTGCAAGAGTATAACCTTGTGATGCAATCGCAGCCTCTAACCCTAGCCAGTTTAATGCCATAAGCCCGCCGACAGCACCTCCGGCAACAGTATAACCCAAATCTTGAGCTACAATCTTTGCCCCCTGTGTTATTGGATGAAGTTTCGTTGTCATTTGCCCTTCAATAGGAATTTCACGTCCGTCAGGAGTAACAATATAGTCAAATGTCAAATCCATAGAGGCTTCTTTACCCATTTTGCCCGGAGCTGTTGTGTTGGATAATTTCCCGTGAGCAAGTGTGCCTTTGGGTATTACAATTCCTTTGTCGCCGTATACATCATCCGTGACTTCTGCAAAAAACTCATCACCCTCTACCGAATACGAAGAATCTAATACCTGTGAGACTGTCATATTGATAATTTCTTTGCGGTTAAGTGTTTCAACTTTACCCGTGAAAATATCATCGTCGGTAGTTTTGACGTAGTCGTTTTCTATTACGGTTCCTTTTAAGGGTTCTGCCGCATTTACAAAAACTGTCTGACTAAGCAGGGTCATTGTTAATAAAATTGTACTTAATATTTTTTTCATAATAATATTATATTCCCCCGCGCCGACTTTTCAAAATTGTAAATTTATTCTTGATTTTCTACTTCTTGAGCCATTTCTTCTATGAAGTTATTTACTTCTGCAGGTTCAAAACTTGAGCATGAATTCCAAATAAGAGTTGTTCTTTGTTCCGATAATAATGGACTTGGAAAATCATTGTGGCAAGTTCCTTTTAACATGTTTGTAGAACCGTCAGAGCAAGATGTGAAATTTTTACAGCAACTGCAAATTTTCAAAGTCAGAGCATAATCGTCCATCTTTGATTTCAATTGTTGTAAAGCATCTATCATTCTAAGGTGAGATGATGTTGTATACTTTTTATTTTTGTAGATAAATCTTATTTTGGATAAACCGCTTTCGGTTGATATAAACTCAAGTTGACAATTTCTATCTCCGTGTTTTGTTTGTACCATAGCTTCTATAGATAATTTATCAGTTTCTTTATCCGTACCCGCACCGATTTTTTGGAGTAATTTTCTTATCGGCGGGAAATTTTTGATTATATGGCAAATAGAATATATAGGGTATATTAACAATAGTAAAACCTCTTTGCTATTCAGTTTTGCATTAATCAAACTTAATCCGAATACTGCCAAAAGTATTATTGCCGAAAAGATTACTGTATTGCATCTTACGATAAAAGAATAATGATACGAATATCCTATTAAAAGTGCGTAACCGACAATTAGTGTCCAACAGTTTGGGTTAAGTAGTGAACAAATATGTTCTATAAATGCAAAATTTATGGTTTTTAAATTCTTAAAATTATTTTTTAGCAGGTTAAAACGCTTTGTCAGGCGCGGGGTTTTAAAAGAACAATCCTGTCCGAGAATATACGATTGAATATTCGGATTATAAACACACTTATGCCCTGATTTTGATAAGAGTAAACTGAATTCAAGTTCTGAATTAATGTCTTTAAAATTAATTTGTTCAAGTTCATCCAAAACCGATTTTTTTATTATAAATAAACCTGAATCAATATTTGTTGCTAAACCAAGAAGTGTTCTTGCCTGTTTGATAAAATTGGCAAGATATTTTTTATGAACAGCCTTAATTTTGTCCACAATATCAAGGCTTTCTCTGTTAATATTGACTTCACCCGTTACTGCATCAGCTTTTCTTAATGACGCATTTGCAAGAGTTAAAAAGTTAGGTTCAATTTTACGAATGCCGTCAATGAAGATATAAGCATCAATGGTTTCGTCTTTTTTAAGTTCTTCCAAAAGCATGGAAATAGCTTGGTTTTTACCTAAAAGTCCAACATCTTGAATATTTAGAACGTGAACGAAACTATCATGTTCAAAAAGTTTTTCTGACCCGTCATTGCAATCGTCCAGTATTGCATATACCTTAAAATTAGCAAGAGGATAGTCTTGCATTTTTATTTGTTCAATCAGTTCTTCCAAACAGCTCCTGTGGTTGTGGCTATATATTATTACTGCAAAATTTTTTTTCACGTCATCATATTTTGAGTATTTTCTTTCTATAGAGAAAGGTCTGTCTTTGAAGTTTCTGACTGAAAGAATTAAAAGATAAAGCGTATAGATAATTAAGTATAAATAAATAAGGTATAAAATAAAATTCATAACTTTCCTCTTGTTTTTTAATTAATCTTATTAGAAAATCAATTAAATATCAAATTTTTTATATTTCTATGTTAATTGCACCTTGTCTGAATATTCTTAATTCATTGTTCATAACTCCTGCAACGGTTGATTCCAGCCCTTTTGCAGGGTATCCGTAGTCTTCAATAATCAAATCCGCCAAACCTTTCATGTTTTCAAGCGCTTGTTCATAGGTTTTAGCAGAAGGTTGATGTGACAGATTTGCGCTTGTTGTTGCCAAAATGTGGTTTGGGATAATTTCACATATATGTTGAAAAACTTTATTATCAGGAACTCTTATCCCGACGGTTTGCATTCCTGATGTAATATAATCAGGTGTGTTCTCGTTTTTGTAAGTCACAATTGTTAACGCTCCCGGAAAATATTTTTTTATAAGCTGCTGTCCTATTTTTGGAATTGGTTTGACATAATTCAGTAGGTGGTATGTTTCATTTGACATCAAAATCAATGGTTTTTGTGCTTCTCGTTTTTTTATTTCGTATATTTTTCTGACGGCTTTTTCATTATCGGGTAAACATCCCAAACCCCAAACTGTATCTGTAACATAAGCTATTACTCCGCCGCTTTGTAAAACTTTGATTATATCATCTTTATTTTTTAACATACTTGCCTCATTTTACAGATTAGAATCTCTATAGTGTTTCCTTATTTGTTCTTGCAATTCGCCGGAAATTGAAATATTTTGCATTGACATGTGATATTTGCGTAGATTTGCAATAGTTTCCTGTTCTTCTAATAAATCGCGTTCCGGAACTTTATTAATCTGTTCTTTAACTTTTTCAAATTCGGTTTTTGTCTGTTTGGATATAATTCTGGCAACTACTTCATCTAAATCAGAGCCGGAAACCCCGAATTTCGATGCGATTTCAGCTACAGTCTTTCCTTGAGGAAAAGTGTACAGCCAATTTATTGAAAGCCTGTCGCCTTCACCAACATGTGTAATTCCTTTTTGGTGCGGGGTATACATAATATCTTTTTTAAACGGACTATGACCTAACCCTATGGCATGTCCTATTTCATGTAAAATTGTATGGTAAACTTCTCCCTCATCCATATAGTCAGCATGAACAAGCCCTTCTGTTAATCCTATTGAAACTTCCGCACTATATAATCTGTTTGCTTTGTCATATTGGAAGTAACAACACCCCAAAGCCTCTCTTTCTACCCGTTTCCAGTCAATATTAACATTTGATTGTAACAAAGTATCAACAACCACAAATGAAACTTTACCGTTTGAAACTTTATGCCACTCATCAAGTGCTTTTTTTACAAACCCTCTGTATTTCGCGTCTTGTCCTTGTTTTGAGTAGAATTTCATCGGAGCAATATAAACCTTTAATGGCATCATATTCCAACGTATTAACCGCCCGTTTTTAACAGATTCTTGTAAATAAGTTTTCTTCTCCATATTTTTATTGTATAATAAAATATGCTATAAGAAAAGATTAAACAGACTAAAGGAGAGTAAATATGGCAATGAACTTTATGAATCTTATGAAACAGGTTCAAAATGTACAAGCAAAGGCTATGGCTGCAAAAGGAGAACTTGAGGCTCTTGAAATCATCGGAGAGTCGACAGGTGGTTATGTACAAGTTTTATATGACGGTCAGGGAAAATTCAAATCTATAAAAATTTCACCTGAAGCAATCAATCCTGAAAACCCTTCATCTGTGGATTCTGAAACAGTAGAAATGCTTGAAGATTTGATTACATCTGCAATTAATGAAGCGACTGAAAAAGCAGCTAAAGAAATGTCAGACAGAATGAAAAAAATTACGGGCGGAGTTAATATACCGGGACTTTCATTCTAATGATATATCCAAAAGCGATAGCTGCCTTAATTGAGCAGTTTCAAAAGTTTCCGTCGGTAGGTCCAAAATCTGCGCAACGCATGGCATTTTATCTTTTGAGAATGCCGGAGGTTGATGTGGAAAATTTTGCAAAAGCGGTGATTGAGGCAAAACGCAATACCCATACTTGTGATATTTGCTTCAATTTATCCGCCTCAAGTCCTTGCGAAATTTGCTCATCAACAACTCGTGATCGCTCGGTCATTTGTGTCATTTCAGAAACAAAAGATTTAATTGCTATAGAAAAAACTAATGAATTTAAGGGCTTATACCATGTTTTGCAAGGTTTGATATCTCCGATTGACGGTATTGGAGCAGAAGATATCAGAATTAAGGAGCTTTTAAATCGACTTACGGATGAAAATATCAAGGAAATAATTTTGGCGCTAAGCCCTTCTGTAGAGGGTGAGGCAACAAGTCTGTATCTTACAAAATTGATAAAACCTTTCGGTATTAAGGTTTCGCGTATTGCGTTCGGACTTCCTGTTGGGGCGGATTTGGAATATGCAGATGAAATGACAATTGCAAAGGCTATTGAGGGACGTAGAGAGATTTAAATATAGCTTAAATTCTTTACAAATGTTTAATCCTTTGCCTATATCTTTTTTTTGTGTATAATGTATTTTGTAAGTAAAATAATATTTTATTAGGGATACAAAAAAGGTAATATATATGACAGTTCAAGATTGGTTTGAAAAGCGCAAAGAAGCACAAATTCAGCGCAGAGCACTTGAAGCAAGAGTAGAAATTGAAGCAAATCCTGATTTGTGGACAAAATGTGTTCATTGTGATGCTCAATTGTTAAAGAAAGATATTGAAGATAACGATATGGTTTGTCCTGTTTGTGATTATCATTTCAGAGTAAATGCTAGAACAAGAATTAACCAGTTATTTGACGAGGGGTCTTTTGAAGAATTATTTGCAGAGATTAAACCTACTGATCCGCTTGAATTTGTTGATACAGAGTCCTATAAAGACAGATTGTCAGCTGCACAGGAAAAAACAGGGCTTGATGATGCAGTAATTACCGGTATTGCTTCTATTGAGGGACATAAAGTCGCAACTGCCGTTATGGACTTTGACTTTATGGGTGGTTCAATGGGAAGTGTTGTTGGTGAAAAAGTTACAAGAATTATAGAAAAAGCTATTGAACAAAGACTTCCTGTGCTTGCAATAACTTCCTCCGGTGGTGCCAGAATGCAGGAAAGTGCATTGAGTTTGATGCAGATGGCAAAGACATCTTGTGCTTGTGCAAGGCTTGATGAAGCAGGATTGTTATATATTAATCTTATTACTGATCCGACATTTGGCGGTGTTACTGCCAGTTTCGGTACTTTAGGCGATATAATTGTTGCGGAACAGGGTGCAAGAGTCGGTTTTGCGGGAAGAAGGGTTATTGAACAAACTATCAGACAAAAATTACCTTCTGACTTCCAAACGGCTGAGTACTTGATGAAATACGGTCAAGTTGATGTTGTTTCTTCCCGTAAAAATTTGAGAGATACACTTTCTAACATCTTGTCGATGCACGAATAAGGAGTTGTTAAATGGCGACAGTTTTAGAATTTGAAAAACCAATATTGGAAATTCAAGAAAAAATAGAGGAATTAAAAAAAATGAGTCTGGAGTCAGGCATGGATTTAAATAAAGATATTGAAACATTAGAACAAGAGGCAGAAGATTTCAAAAAAGAACTTTTTGCAAATCTTGATCCCACTCAGAAAATGCAGATAGCAAGACATCCTGAACGTCCGAACTTCATGGATTATGTTAATCTTATGTGTACTGACTTTGTTGAAATGCATGGCGACAGAGTAGGAACTGATGACAGAGCAATTGTCGGTGGATTGGCAAAGATTGACGGAAAACCGGTAATGATTATCGGAACGATGAAAGGTAAATCAACAAAAGAAAATCTTGAATATAATTTTGGTATGCCTCAGCCTGAGGGTTATAGAAAAGCGTTGCGTTTGTTCAGGCATGCCGATAAGTTTAATATTCCTATTGTTACAATAATTGATACTCCTGGAGCATATCCGGGTATTAGTGCCGAAGAACATGCTCAAGGTGCTGCTATTGCAATGAATTTAAGAGAAATGCAAAAGTTAGGTGTTCCTGTAATTGCGGTAATCTCCGGTGAAGGTTGTTCAGGCGGAGCTTTAGGTTTAGCTGTCGCAAACAAGGTTTATATGCTTGAACACGCATATTATACCGTTATTTCGCCTGAGGGTTGTGCTTCTATTCTTTGGCGCGATGCTTCTAAAAATTTGGAGGCAGCTACTGCTTTGAAAATCACGGCTCCTCATCTTTTGAAATTCGGAATTATTGATGGTGATATAAAAGAGCCGACACGTGGTGCGCATACTGATTATGAGGCTATGGCGGCTGAACTTAAAAATACAATTAAACAAGGACTTGAGGAACTCTCCGGAATGTCTAGAGAAGATTTGAGAAATCAGCGTTATGACAAGTTCCGCAAAATGGGTGCATTTTTAAGTTAGGAAATAAAATTTGATAAAAAAGATGCCGGTTATTTTAGATTATAACCGGCATCTTTTTATGTTATTTTAATTCAAGAGTTGTTCCGTCTTTGGTATCTTTGACGATTATTCCTACACTATCAAGTGCAATTCTAATTTTGTCGGCAATTTCCCAATTCTTTTCGGCTCTTGCTTTTGCTCTTATTTCCAAAATTTCATCCATTGTTGTAAAATTTTGTTCAAGTGTGGCTATAACTGCAGCAATTCCTTTTTTAATATCGTCTTCGGATAATTCGGCTTTTTCAAACGTGAAACCTAATGTTGTTCCAAGTTTATAAAGAATTGTATATGCGTTTTCTTCATTTTTGTTTGCTCTTGTTGCAAGGTCAAACAGAACTGCAAGCGCTTTTGAAGTGTTTAAATCTTCATCCATAGCCTCAACAAAAGCTTTATATTCTTCTGTTGATTGTATATCCAAATTTTCATTTATAGGGGTTTGTTTTGCGTTTGTAAGACGTTTTGCGCCTGCTTGTGCTGATGTAAGTGCTTCATCAGAAAATTCAACTGGCATTCTGTAGTGGTTTGTTAAAATAAACAGGCGTAATGTATTTGCATCGTAATTTTTAAGCATATCGTCTATGGTCAGAAAATTGCCGAGCGATTTGGACATTTTTTCTTTATTTATTGTTACAAACCCGTTATGAAGCCAATAGTTTACAAATTTACAACCGTTAGCGCATTCAGATTGTGCAATTTCATTTTCGTGGTGAGGAAATATCAAATCTGCACCGCCGGCGTGTATATCAATTGTTTTTCCTAAATATTTTCTACTCATAGCGGAACATTCAATATGCCATCCCGGTCTTCCTACTCCCCAAGGAGAATTATAACCGAATTTTTCATCTTTTTTCCAAAGTGCAAAATCAAGCGGATCTTCTTTTAGTTCTCCGACTTCAATTCTTGCACCGCTTTCTAGTTGGTCAATAGGTTGTTTTGATAAATATCCGTATTGTTTGAATTTTTTTACTCTAAAGTATACATCTCCGCCGGCTTCGTATGCAAAACCGTTTGCAATTAAGTCTTTGACCATTGCAATCATTTCACCTAATGTTTTTGTTGCAAAAGGTTCAATATCAGGTTTTAGAGTATTTAAGGCTTTCATAGAATTTTCAAACTGGTGATACCAGTATTGTGAAACTTCAGTTGGAGTTTTACCTTCTTTATCGGCTTTTTTTAGAATTTTGTCGTCAACATCTGTTACGTTACGACAGTATGTTACATCGTAGCCTTTGAATTTTAAATATCGGTATAAAACATCCCAAGTGATGTAGCAGCGTGCGTGTCCAAGATGTGCATAATCGTATACAGTCGGACCGCAGACATACATTCTGACTTTGTTTTCTTCAATAGGCTTAAATTCTTCTATAGTATTTGTATAAGAGTTAAATAGTTTCATAAATATATCCTCGTTTTTCTCAATACTATCACAAATATGCAGGGTTTGATACTTTTAGATTGCTTGTAACATATCAAATATTTTAAACACAGGAATTTCTAATTCTTTTTCCGAGATGTTTTCATCCAGTTCTAAAGTAACTATCGGAATATTACGTTCCACACCGCAAAAAGTCCCGAAACTACCAGGTGTTGGGTACCCAATACTTTCTTCAACGGGATAATTGATTATTTGTGATATCTTTTTTGCAATATTTTCTGCCGGTCCGTCGTAGTTTACGACTTTGTACGGTGCGTGCAGAGTTAGGATAAATTTTGGATTGTATTTTTCTATAGCCTCAATTACAAATTTTGTTTCAATTTCACTTGACGGAGTTTTCCCGCCGTAATATTCGGTTGTATTATCATCGCAAGTTGCATTTTCGCCTTTATTTTCGCCCCAATTTTTTGTAGGAAAATTCCTGTTTAAATCCACTCCGTTTGAGTTTGTTCTTTGTTTCAATTTCATTCCGTCCGGATTTAAGCATGGAATGAATAATACCCCGTTTTTCAATTGTTTATTTGCTATATATTTTTCAATGAGGTGTTTTCCTTGAGGTTCATCACCGTGAAAGACCCCTATAATCAGAATGTTGTCATTCTTTTTTGGAGTTCCTATAAGTTCAATTATATTTCCGAGTTTTGTTTTTTTGTTCATATCCAATCTCTTGAGTTTTAGATTTGAAATTCTTTAAGGTGGCAAATTTTGATAATATACGGTTAACTTGCAAATAGTGCATCAATAAATTCATCGGGATTAAAAGCTTTTAAATCGGTCATTTTTTCACCAACGCCGACAAGTTTTACGGGTAGTTTCATTTCTTTGGCAATGGCAATAATTATTGCGCCTTTTGCGCTACCGTCAAGTTTTGTAAGTGCGACAGATGTCAAATTTACGGCTTGTTCAAATACTTTTGCCTGCTGTAACCCGTTTTGTCCGGTATTAGCATCTATTACGAGGATACTTTCTCTTAATGCGTCGGGTGCTTGTTTGTCAATGACCGTTTTAATCTTTTTTAATTCTTCCATTAGATTAAATTTATTTTGCAGTCTGCCTGCGGTATCGACCAATATCACATCATAAGTTTCATTTTTAGCTTTTTGAATTGCCTCATAAACAACAGATGCCGGATCAGCTTTGTCTCTGCGAACTATATCTGCTCCTGCCCTTTCAGACCAGATGTTTAATTGTTCTTCCGCTGCAGCTCGAAAAGTGTCACCTGCTGCAATTAGAACTTTTTTACCTGATTGTTTAAATTGATACGCCATTTTTGCAATAAGTGTTGTTTTTCCCGCTCCGTTCACCCCT
>CAMGGL010000063.1 GCA_946055575.1 uncultured Candidatus Melainabacteria bacterium | reverse complement strand
AATTAGCTAAAAAATACTCTCTCTATGCCGGAGAAATACGCCCAATGGCAAAATGGATAAGTTAGGGAATATTTTAATAATTACTCTATCTATATGACAAAAACATAAAAATTATTGTCTATAATGATAGAATGAATGAATCAACCGCGCTTGATAAGAAATATACTGATTTTATAGATGGTTTAATAAATCAGGTAGCTCCTTTGCTACCAGAAGATGTTAATGAGCTGCAAAAAAACTATCTCGTAAAAAATATGAAAAAATCAGCAGTACTGCTTGCCGGTTCAATGCAGGATGATGATGAATTTAAACGCTTGGACTTTGAGGCTCAATGTTTTTATATACAAGTTTTTGCCGAATGGTCTTTTCATAAAGAAATAGATTTGTTTCGTTCAGGTATTCCTCCAAAATATTGGAAAGTTGTTATGCAAAAAATATGGTTTGCAACTTGGGAAGTTATGTATGCTTGTGTAAAAAATGATGCGTCTGAGGCGGTTGTTTTATCCTTAGTTCAACGATTTATCAATAGAACATATAATGATGCCGTTGATGAATTAAAAGAACAACAGTTGATAGATGAAGAAATTGAAGAAAAAGCAAAAGAACAGTCAAACATTTCCGTAATGGCTCAAGAGTTGAAAATAGAAAGAAAAGTTAATTACAAAATAAAAATGTTTATTGTAAGGTTTATTTTGGCACTTATAATAGGCGCAATCGTTGCATTTGTAATTTTGAAATTCAAAATAGTCGGTCTTGCAACTATTTTGAGCATACTTTTGGTTTATCATTTTGTTCCAGTAAAAAATGAAGATTGATTTGTTAATAAATGTTACAAAAAAACATTTTTTTGAAATTTTAAATCTAAAAAAGGGTTTATATTTATAAGAGAGTATACAAAGAGGTTTTTATCATGGCAGATGAAATCAAATCAATAGACGAGCTTCGTAAGGCTCAAGCAGCTGCTCAAGCACAAGGTACAAGTATTACAAATTACAACCAATGGGAACAAATTTTGGAAGATTTGGATACTGCCGGAATTGAATCTACCGGAAGTTTTGAGGGTGATGTAAGACTTCATTCGCAAATAATGAGCAAGATTGAGGCCTTTATTCAGGAAGCTCAAGAAGCTGAAAAACAAAAACAAATCAATCCAAACAACAATGAATCCTCAAAGGTTGATAATAAAACAGCTCAAGATAAAGAGAATGTAATAAAAGCCAATGTAGCAAACGGAACAAGTTCTGTTATAATGGCAGATTACATGAAATATTATCATTTAATGTAATTATTCTGCACAGAAGTATTCTAATATTTTTTCGTTATATCTGTTATCAACAGCACTAAAAGGGAAAATTTCCCCTCCAAATTCTTTTTTTACATGTGCAACAGCAGATGGGATTTTGTTTTTTGAAATACAATCAACTTTTGTGATAACCGTTATTACAGGCAAATTATATGCCATAAGCCATTCACGCATTTGAAAATCATTTTTTTGTATCTCATGTCGTCCGTCTACAAGTTGTACAAGTGTTTTTATTTGTTCGCGTTTTAGTAAATATTCTTCCAAATATTTTTGCCATCTGTTTTGTGCTTCTTTTGATACCTTTGCATACCCATATCCGGGTAAATCAGCAATAATAAAATTATCTGAAAAATTAAAAAAATTGATTAATCTCGTTTTTCCCGGAGTATTTGATGTTTTGGCGAGTTTTTTATTATTTGCAAGTCCGTTTATAAATGATGATTTGCCAACATTTGAACGACCCAAAAGAGCATATTCCGGTAGTTTGAAATCAGGACATTGACTGAGTTTTTCTGCACTGACTATGAATTTTGCGTTCATAAACGGTTTCATTTTGTACCTGCTTTCTCTTTAATCTCTTTTATTTTACTCTTATATAAAACTGTTTGAAATAAATTATACATTTTTTCATTATTTACAACAGTCAATTGAGTTTTGTTTTTTACAAAATCAACACTAAATGACGATTGCTGATTAAAAACATTTGATTGGATATTTACGATTTGAAACAGCCCCTCAGTTAAAATACTAAGAGGCTCTCTCAAAAATGTTTCAAATGTTTTTCTTATATCAAATTTTTTCATTATATTTTAGTACTGAAAACTTGAATTCTTTGTTCTACAGCAGCTCTGTCAGATGCGTTAGGAGCAAGTGCTAAGTATTGTACATAATATTTAACAGCGCCCTGATAGTTTCCTTCAGCTTCGTAAGACTGAGCTTTAAGTTTTGCTATAGAAGGAGCATTGTGATAGAAGTCAATTGATCTGTTACAATATTCAATTGCAGATGCGTAGTTTCCTTCTTTATACTGACGAAGTGCAATTTCAAAAAATTCATTGGATTTCATTTCGCATAAATCAATGTAATGAATACCATTTTCTGCAATTCTGTTATCAGGGTCAGTCATAAGAACTTTTTGCAAAGCTTTTCTCGCTGTTCTGAATTGTTTATGTTGAACAAGAATTTCTGCCAAATACAGTTCATCATCAACATTGTCAGCAAAATTAATTGCATTTTCAAAAGTATAGACAGCATCTCTTTCACGACCAAGAGATAGATATGCTTCTCCTTTTATTACAGTATCCATTAAACTGTTGCTTGCTGATTGTATTATGTAATTTAAGTTATCGTTAGTCAATTCCATCTGGTGGGTAAGTTTTCCTAATTTGATTTTAGCCAAGTGAAGTTTTAAATCATTAGGAGTTCTTTGAATTGCCTCATTTACATAATCATAAGCAAGATATACGTCTTTATTTGTTGTGAAATCTCTGGAATCTGCTGTGTCTTTTGACATTTCATAATAAGTATTTGCAAGACCAATAATAGCATTATTATTGTATGTTTTATCACCTAACAGTCTTGAATAATATTCAAGAGCCTGTTGGTATTTTTTTGTTTCCAAAGACATATTAGCAACTCTGTAAATACCCTCTCTATAGTTAGGGTTAAGGATAATTGCCGTTTTAAGTTCTTCCATTGCAAATTCGTGGTCAGCACGTCTTTCATATACACCTGCAAGGTTGATATACGGACGTGAATTTTCCGGTTTTACGTGAATAGCTTTTTTGAAAGAATTTATAGCAGCAGGTTGGTTACCTTGTTTTAAGTATAATTCACCTTGAAGGTTCCAAGCCGGTGAAGAATTAGGGTTGATATGCAAAGAGTGGTTTAACCAAGTTAAAGCCTTTGTATAATCTCCACGACGTGCTTCAACCTGACCCATGTGATACATAGAAGTTGGGTTATGTGAATTATATTTTAAAGATAATAAATAATATTTTTCAGCCTGATCCAAATCACCGTCAAGCATTGCTACGTTACCCAAATTGTCGTATGCCGGTGCAAATTGAGGGTTATTTTTGATTGCTGTATTGAATAAATCTTGAGCATCTTTTTTGTTGCCAAGTTTTAATGTTGCAACTCCCATTGCGTTGTATGCTTGATAATATGTGCTATCTAAATCAACAGCCTTTACAAATTCTTGAATTGCTGCGTTAGACAAATTAGAAATATTCTTGATGTACTCAACATCAGAAGAAGTTTCACGCATCAAATAAACTAAACCTTGTGCATAATGAAATTCAGGTTTATTCGGATATTTTTTCAATAATTTATCAAGTTCTGCTTGTGTCGGTGCCAATTTCCATTGTTTTGCCTGTGATATCAATTGCAAAGCCTTAGCATCTAAGTCATTAGGGTTTTTACTTAAAATTTCTTTTAAACGAGAATCAGCGTCTTCATAGTTGTTGTATTCGATTAATTTGCTTATATCAACATAACTTTTAGATACTTGAACTTTTATAGGTTGTGCAGCAAACGAGGGGTTTACACATAACATAGAAGCTGTCAAAATCATTGACGTAACTAATAGTTTTTTACAATTCATGTTTTCACCTACTTTTTACTTGTAACTATTCTAAATCTTATGAAAATATTGTATAATAGTATTTGTAAAAAAGCAATAAGGTAAATGTATGGTATTAAATGTAAAATCAAAAAGAGATTTAGAGGATTTTAAGGCATATATTTTGGTTGAAAAAAACTTTTCGGAACATACCGCAAAGGCTTACTATGCCGATATTTTGAGTTTTTTAATCTGGCTTGATAATCAAGATTGTGAGGATGTTGATTATTCAAAAGTGAAAGACTATCTTCATTATCTGCAAATATTCAATTATAAGAAAACAACGACGGCTCGCAAGATTGCATCTATACGTACGTTCTACAGATACCTTTGCAGAGAGAAAAAAATTGAAAATAATCCTGCATTGAGTTTAATTTCCCCCAAACGACCGAAGTCGTTGCCAAAATTCCTCACAATGGAGGAGATAGAACAAATCTTAAGTAATATTAATATAGATACTCCTTCCGGTTATAGAAATAGAGCAATTTTGGAACTTTTGTGGGCAAGCGGAATGAGGGTTTCGGAACTGAGCAAGTTGAATTTTGGCGATTTAAATCTTGAAAATAACGAAATTACTGTTTTTGGTAAAGGTTCTAAAGAGCGAATTATTTTAGTAACCGAACGTGCGAAAAAGTATTTGCAGGGTTATATTGATTTTGCAAGACCGTTGATTGCAAAAGGGTTTACCCTTCCTCCAATAAATAACGAAAGTCCTGTATTTATAAACAAAACAGGGTACAGGCTTCAGACAAAAATGATTAGAAATGTGATAAACAATATTGTTGAAAAAATTGAACTTCCTAAAAAAGTTACCCCTCATATGTTTAGACACAGTTTTGCAACTCACCTGATAGAAAACGGTGCGGATTTAAGAGTTGTGCAAGAGCTTTTGGGACATGCAAGTATTTCAAACACTCAGATTTATACTCATATTTCAATGCAGCACATGAAAGAAGTTTATGAAGAAACTCATCCGCGAGCTTGATTTTTTAAAGAATTGACTAGTATTGTCAAATATGCTAAAATATGTATATAGGTTTGGATTTATATGATTATGAATTTTGATACTAAAAAAAGAGGATTTACATTATCTGAAGTTCTGCTCACATTGGCATTGATAGGTACATTGGCAACAATGACATTATCGACTGTCGGTTCTTCTATTCAACAAAGAGCACGATTGTCGGAATTTAGAACCGCTTATGCAAAAATGGATGCTGCTTTGCGCAGTATAACATTGGAAGACGGAAAAATATACTCTTGTTACTTTAAACCTACCGATAATGAAATCTCGGATTTTGGTTTAACAATAAATGGTACAATAACGGAAACAAGTACCGAATGTGAAACTTTAATGAAGACTTTTGCAAGAGCAATGGGTGCTACACGTTTTTGCGAAACGGATGCTGTTTCAGAGGGTTGTTTGCCTGCAAATTATCCTACAGGCCCAGAAGGTTTTGAAGATTATACAAAAAGTCATGCCTACGTACTTGATAACAGTATGTTGATTTTTGATGATAACGGAATGTATTTAAGACAGTTTGCAATTGATGTAAACGGTCGTAAAGGTCCGAATAAATGGGGACAGGATATTTTCCCATTTTCTGTTAAAGCAACAGAATCAAAAGTTGTGTTTGGAAACACTTTTGTTACGGAATTAAGTTTTTTACCTGCGGTAGTACAAACATCTTATGATGCAAAAGCAAGTAAGACCACATTGGAAATGATACACGAATCAGCAGGGCAAAAATAATTATCTCAAAAGTCCTGATGTTTCGTTAAACATCACCATGTGAAAGTCTGCACTTGTCATATTTGGATTTTGTTTCATAAATTTTTTCACGTCAAATTTGGTAAGAAAACGGTCTAGATTTTGACAAACCTTGTCATTACCTTCATTTTCGGATTTTAATTTTGCAATATAATTTTGTGTCATTGCAATAATTTCTTCTTCTGTCAAAATCGGCAAACCCCCGATTTGGACTTCATCTTTGTCATCATTTTCAAGATATCTTTTTTCTTCATCTTTTTGTTGTTCTTGTTGATGATGTTGCTTGTCTTGACCGGTTGAAATTGCGGATTCAATGCGTTGCCCGAATGGATTGTTTACTGAATTAAACATTTTGCATACCTCTTAATTTGTAATTCGCATGCTATATATCGGCATAATTTTTATAAACTTGAATAATAGTCTTTCAATAACTTTGTATCTTCTTCTATATTTGGACTTTCACATACTAAAGCACCCTTAACTCCAAAACTTTTGAGTGCTTTTAGTAAATCTTTGTAATTCATATCAGAGTCTTCCAAAATTAAATGACGTTTTTCACCTTTTGCCGAATATTCAATACCGGCAAGGTGTGCGTGGAAATTGTTAATGGCTTTGTCACCTAATTCGGTACTTATTCTATCGAGAATTTTACAAAATTCGTCGTAGGTATTGTATTCTCCTCCCGTTCTGGCATGAACATGTGAAAAATCAATACATGGCAAAACTTGTTCAAATTCTTTTGATAATCTGATTATTTCTTCATAATCGCCCCATTGAGTAGCTTTTCCGGTAGTTTCTGGACGTATCCACATCTTTATATTATTTCTTTCGAGGGTTTCAACAATTTTTGCCGTTTGTTTTTTTACTTGTTGATAAACTTCCTCTTTTTCTTTTCCCATATAAAATGCCGCATGATATGTAATGCTGTAACCGCCAAAGTCTTTTGCAGCTTGTGCAGTTTCAATTATTCTTTGTACACTTGCTTCAATTTTTTCTTCTTCTTTTGAATTTAAATTGATATAAAACGGTCCGTGAGCAGTAATTACAAATCCTTTGTTTTCAACCAAATTTTTAATAAGTTTCCTTGTTTCATCGGACATTCGCACTCCATGTACAAACTCGACTTCCATACCGTCAAGACCCATTTCTTCAATAATTTCAAACGCTTTTGGGTATCCGCCTTTACCTGTTGCCATAGGCATTCCGGGTGTTAAAAAGTTTAATTTATCTATTTTATAAAAATTTTGCAAAATTACCTCCGATGTATACTGCTAAGATACCACAAAAAACACTCAATATAATATAAATACAAGCGTGTAGTATTTGTGTGTTTTTAATCATTTCCATAATTTCAAGTGAAAATGTGCTGAATGTGGTCAAACCTCCGCAAAATCCGGCAGTCAACGCTACTTTTGCGTTTTGCGGAATTTGATATTTTTCTGTAAAATATATGTACAAAAATCCCAATATAAAGCAACCTGCAATATTTACGGTGAAAGTTGCAGCGGGTAATGTGGTTTTTAGGTAGTTTAAACAAGTAACTCCTATTAAATACCTTAAACTAGCTCCAATTCCTCCTCCTATAAATACCGCTAATATATTTAACATCTACACTTTTACCTTAATTAAATCTTCCAAAATTTCACAGGCATCAGCAACAAGTTTTTTACAATGTTCTTTTTTTGCACTTCCTTCTAAACCTGAACAGAGAGCGCGGCAACAAGTTATTTTATTTCTCTTTTTAAATTCTTCAACCAATAATGCTGCTTTTTCTCTGGCGAAAACCTTATTTCCAAATTTGTTATCACGTCCGAATAAATATCCCAATATCATTTGAGAAGATGTAACGGCACCGCATGCACATCCTGATGACATTCCTGCCGAGAACGTAGTTGAGCATGGCAAAAGTTCTGCACTACAGATACCTTCATCTATGCAGGACTTTGTAATACTTTCAGAACAAGAATAACCGTTCATAAAATACTCTAAAGCTTTATCTTTTATCATTTTTACACCTCTTTTATTTTAATTCCTTACATAAAAATTACCTGTTGTTAAAATTTTGGTCGGATTATCTTTTGAATATACTTTCATAGCATAGGCTCCGGTATCATTTAGCACAACATAATCGGTAAAATAATGTTTTTGTTCGTCTTTTAATTTAACCCTTTTCCCCCATACCAAATCGTATCCCAATCGTTCATCTGAGCCTCCGCCCAGTTTTACGATTTGGATTAAAAGCATTTTTGTCTCAACCGGTTCAGGTAATGTTATCAAATAGTAAATTCTACTTCCGGGCTTGAAAATATTGGTATTTGAGTTTGAAATAACGGTATCTTTTGTAAACTGATGTTGATTGAATAAAATTACTGATTTTTCACTGTCACAAGCGCAAGTGAATACCATAGTAATAACCGTTATTATAAATAATAAAAATTTTCTCATATTTATTGTAATTGTTTAATTTTATCCTGAACGGATTCTATCATATCTTTGTCGTTGTTGTGTTTGACAAAAAGTTTGTAATTTTTTATTGCCTCATTTGTTTTTCCTTGATGCTCAAATGCAACTCCAAGTGCATAGTACGCATAACCAAAGTTGTAATCGGCATCCAGCGAAATTACTTTTTCAAAACTCTTTTGTGATTCAATGAGGTTATTCTCATTTGCATAAGCAAGACCTAAATTAAACCAGCCGTCTGTATAATCAGGATTGACAATAATTGATTTTTGATAATAATTTACGGCTTTTGTGTTGTCTTCTTTCAGTTTGTAAATATTTCCGATTTTTAATAGTGTTACTGCATCATTCGGAACAAGTTGAAGCGCATCCTGATAATTTTTCACAGCCGCATCGTAATTGTTATTTTTGTAATTTTTATCACCTTCTGCTATCAAATCTTCATTTTGTTTAAGAGTAATAGATGAAGTTTTTACAACAGGTTCTTCCTGTATTTTTTGAGGTGTTGTATTTGTTGTTTGGGTGTTATCTTCAAGAGATAAACTAATTACAGGTAAATCGCCCTGAGATTGGTTTAAATTTTGTCCTGTTGTTGCTTTTGGTTTGTATAAAGATGAGATAAAATCACTATATTCTGCAGAATATAAGGTTTTTTCAGGGTCAATTGAAATAGCTTTTTCATAATTTTCTGAGGCTTTAGTGTTATCTCCGTTAACTCGATATGCTTTTGCCAAACCGTAGTATACATAACCGTCGGTGTAACCGTTTTTGATTGCGGTTTTGAAATTTTTGATTGCACTTTCAGTATCGTCAATCTTTAAGAGTTCATGACCACGCGAAACTAATGCGCTATTTAAGTTATCTTTGATTGTTTTATCATTTTTAACAGGTAGAATTTCTTGATAAATTGCAATTGCGTCTTCAAGTTGATTGAGCGCATGTAATGCAATAGCTTTGTTATATTTTACCTCATAATCTTCAGGGGTTTTCTCAAGAATTGTGTTGTAATATTTTAATGCTGTTTGATAATCTTTTCTGTTGTGGTAGCAAAGAGCAATATTTTTTTTCAAACTTATATCAGATTGGTCTTTCCCTTCGGCTATCAAATAATTTTCAAGAGCTTTGTCGTAGTTGCCAAGTTGTTTATAAACATTTGCAATATTTTTATACCCGTTAATATCGTTAGGGAAAGCCTTAATATACTGATTATATTGCGTAATAGCCTCTGTATTTTTATTCATATCTGCAAGAAGATTTGCATAATCAAGCCTTACAGTGTTTAGATTAGGCACTTTTGCCAAAACAACCTGATATTGTTCGTATGACATATCATTTTTGCCCAAATCTTGATAAGCTTGAGCCAACCCAAGATGTGCTGCCATATTCTCTGCATCTTGTTCTATGGCTTTTTCTAAAAATTCGGTAGCCTTTTCGGGTTCGTTAGTATTTAAAAGTGAAAGCCCGTAATTAGAAAAGTTCTTAAAATTGTCCGGATTTTTGTCATATATTTTTTTGTAGTGTTTTGATGCGTTTTTATAATCTTTTATTGCAAAATACGATGCTGCAAGGTTTTCTCTTGCCTCAGTATGACCGGCAAATGTTTCCAAAAATGCATCATAACTTTTTATTGCGTTATTATAATCTTTAAGTTGATATTGAGCATTCCCGATATTATAGTAATTATATCTGTATTCCGGAGAGATATCCAAAGCTTTTTCATAAGAGGTTAATGCTTCTTTGTACTTGCCTTGAGTTTCATAAATACTTCCTATACTAATATAAACACCCGGATCATCAGGTTTTAGTTCTGAAACTTTTTTATATGTTTCCAGCGCTTTGTCATTTTGATCGGTTTCAAAATATAATCCAGCAAGTTTTGTATACAATTTTGTATCTGCATTTGATATTTGAATTGCCTGTTCAAGTTTTGATATTGCTTCTTTTAAATCTTGTTGATGTTCTGCGGCACAAGCCTGCTGATACAAAGTATTAGCTTCTGAAGACATTGCATTTGCCGGTATTGAACCCAGTAATAATGCTGAAACAAAGATTGTTGTTAATAACTGCTTTTTAATTTTCCCGACTCCTTAATTTGATATACATTCTAGCATAAAAATTATAAGTGTGTAAAACCTTTTGGTTATTTTTGTATATAATTTCCCTTTTAATTATATTGTGTACTTTAAGTTT
>CAMGGL010000062.1 GCA_946055575.1 uncultured Candidatus Melainabacteria bacterium | reverse complement strand
GTTGCATTAATTGTTTTGTTTGCAGGAGTGAGTAGTTTTGCAGCGGTAATTACCGAAAGAAAAATTCAACCGAGAAATACCGCTCCTGCAAATATAAATAAACAAAAACCTGTTGTTGTACCACGCAAGAAAAATCCGCTTTCGGATAATTTGCTTATGTGCAAGCCTTATACTGAAACAATGAAATCAGATTATTTGGGGATGAATGTCGATTATAAAGTTTCAATACTAGGGTGGGTAAACGGTAAGTGTATACTGGACTTTATCGCTCAAACAAACGGAACAAGCAGCTCGTTTATGGGTTTGTACGGTATAAATCCTGATGAGGCAATAGTTACATCTTTTGCTCCTAAAATAAGATGTGAATTTACAAAACAACAATTGATGTATGTTGGAGATTCGATTTTGCAAGAGCAGGAGAGAAATGCCGGAGCAAGTAATAATATGCTGAAAGATCCGAATAGTATAAAACTTCCTAATTTATCAAACTTGAGTTCGGATGATGCGAAGTTATTTGAGGTCGTACTTGGGTCAAATGCTTGTCAAATTCAAAATGGCGGGAATCTCAATAATATGATTCAAAATTTAATGGGTTTTTAAGAATATAAGGAAAAGGAAAATGAAAAAGTTAAGTGTAATTTTGGTTGTTGCCGCGATATTAACAGGTAGTGCGTGTATGGCTATTCAAACAATGAATATTGATGAGCAGGTTGAGTCGATTAAAGCAACAAGTGAAAAAAATATGCAAATGACAGATTCCTCATATAAAATACATGAGCTGGGAAATCGATATGTAAATAATTTTAAAAATTGCGAACCGGTGCATGTATTGCAATCAATTGATTTGTTTGGTTTGAAATTTACATTCAAGTTTGACGTAAATGGTTGGACAGATAATAAATGTTCTTATGATATAAGTGCAAAGTTTAATGGTGTAGGAAAAGATATAAACGAAGTTTATGATTTGAATATTACAGATGAAGATATTTCAAAAATTGAACCGAGAATTACTTGTAATTTTACTCAAGATGAGTTGAATATTTTGGTGGATGCCTTTTCCGAAGCCATAAAAAAGACAGAAACACAAGAAGATAAATCTAAGGATAAAGATAAATCAGATGCAAAAACTTCCTTATCGCCTTTGGAACAAAAAGCAATAGGTATCCTTGCCGGTTCAGGAGCTTGTCAAGTGCCTGATATGGCGACTATTATGATGCAGTATTCTGAATTGATGCAAAAAAAATAAAGTAATACTGTTAATTAGTTTTATACTTTCTGTCGCCCGTACCTGAACGGTAGCCGCATATTGAATAAATAAACGGTAATGCTCTTTCAATGTGGATTTTGTCTGCAAATGGAATTTTTGCAAGTACACATATTGCGACTGCGTCATCAAGATTTGCAATCATGTCAATCGGTTTAAGTTCCCGTTTAGGCTTTTTGGCGTCATGATTGTTTCTTAGTTTGTTAAAAATTGCCATTGCCGTATTTGAACCTATTGCAACGCCTGTGATTGATGCAATTATTTTTGCAAAATTGTTATTGATTTTCGGGTTTTTTGATTTTTCGCATAATTTAATTGAACCGTCAACAAGTAGCATAGGAAGCGAAGTAAGTGCCATTTGGAAAACTCCTTCTTTCCATTTTTTTATTTTGTCATGTTTTGATTCTCCAATGGAACTCAACAAAATTCCACCCATGTTTCCGCAGGCTGCCATTGTTAACATGTGTTTGACTTTGTATTTGACCTTAAAAATATTTGGTACTTTTTGCTGTTTCATAAATGTAATAAGCGGAATTGAAACACCGGTAATTGCACCAATTGTTGCAAGGATTTTATCTTTTGGAGTAATATCTTTACCATTAAGCAAAGTATCTTCTGATTTTCTTAAATTTATATATCCGTAAGAAATTTCTTTTTTGTTGGCATGGGGATATGCAGACAAAGTTTGTCTGTTATTATCGTAATTAGGGGTTATTTTTTCTATCGCCATAATTAAAAATCCTTACAGTGTAAATTGTACACTAAATTTTTAAATTGGCAACATTTGTATATATTGTTTATGTTAGAATAGTTTTGTTGGTGGATATGTATGAAAAAATTATTTATCACTCTTTTAATATGTATATTTAGCCCGTTACCTTGCTTTTCGGAAGTTGTCCATGTAACTTTGGACGAGGCGGTTAATCTTGCGTTGGCGCAGAATTTAGACTTGCAAGCAAAAAGACAACGGCTTAACGAATTGGAACAGGATGTTAAAATAGCTAATGCGCTAAAAAATCCACAGTTTCAGTCAAATTTTTTAATGGGAAAAGTTACGAGGGGTAATTCCAGCCAATTTGGTGCAGCGCTTCCTGTTGAGGTTGCAAAAAGAGGCGTTCGTAAAAAGGCCGCGCAAATAAATTTAAAAATTGCGCAAGATGAAGTTCGGGCAGCTGAGCATAATTTGAAAATAGAAGTTATGCGCAGTTATTTTAATGTTCTCTATATGAAATCTGTCGTTTATGTTTTGCAGGAAAGAGAACGTCTTTTTAGAAATATGCAGACTATTTCTGCTCAGAAAACAAAATCTTCATCTGAAAATATTGATGTTTTGCAAAATAATATGAAGTATGAAAAACAGCTTGTGCTATTAAATCAGGCTCGAGGAAATCTTTTAGGTGCTCAGTTTGCATTGAATGATACGATGAATGTAAAAGGTTCGCAAGTTATGTATGATACTGTTGAGAGTTCTCTATTTTCTTCGGATTTAAAAATGCTTGATATAAATCTTTTACCCTATCAGGTGATTGAAGATACTGCAATGAAATACAGTTATTCACTTTCAATAGCGCAGGAAAAAATTAATCTATCCGATGTGCAAGTTACTATGGCTGAAAGACAGAGAATTCCAAATATTGTACTTGGTGGCGGTTATGCTTATCAAACATCTCAACAGACAGGTCACGAAGCGTTAAACGGTGCTTATGCAGCTCTAGGATTTGAAATACCTGTTTTTTATACCTATGCACCTGAAATAAATAAAGCAAAATTGGTTTTAGAACGGACTAATATTGAAAAATCTTCTTATGAAAATCATTTAAAATTTGCACTAAAGGAAGATTATAATCGATTTAAATATGCAAAAGAAAATATTTCGCATTACAAGGTTATATTGGCGGATTCTAAAAAGATTTTGGATAAATATAAAAAACGCTATGAAAAAGGTCAATCGACATGGTTAAATTTAATTCAGGTTGAAAATGCTCATCAGGAAACCTTGAAAGAGTATATCAATGCGGTTCAGGTCTATTATGACTCCTATTTGAATTTAATGCAAAATGTCGGGCATGAAGTTTTAATAGAAGAAGATTTATAATTAAACTAACGCAAGGCGATTATCATTTTTTTTGATTTTACGTAATTTGTCTACGCGTTGAAGTATTTTTGTTGCGTTTTCAGCATTAGGTTGCGCAGAAAGATACTTTCTGTAATATCTTTTAGCTTCCGTTAATTTCCCTAATTTGTCAAAGCAAAGACCAATTTCAGAGTATGCTTTTGTATAATTGGGGTTGATTTTTAATACATTCATATACAGACTTAGTGCTTGTTTATAAAGCTCCATTTTCATAAATAATGAAGATTTACGAAGATATGCATTTAAATAGTTTGGAGAATTTTCAATAAGTTTTTGATAAATCATTAAAGCCATATCGGCTTCATCGCACTGTTCATGTGCCAAACCTAATTGATATATTGCCTCAGGGTTATCTGGTTCTATCTGAATAGCTTGAATAAAACATTTTATTGCACAGCATGGTTTTTCCAATTTTAATTGGCAAAGTCCAAGTTCATAAAATGTTTCAAATTTTTGGCTGTCAAGAATGGCTGCTTTTTCCAAATATTCAACAGCTTTTTGGGTTTTTCCCAAATTCTTGTAGCAAATTCCCAAGCCTAAATAAGTTTCGGCATTGTTTCTTTCTAAAAGCATTGAATTAAGATATTTTTTTGCGGCTTCTTTGAAAGACGCATTAAACCTTAACTCATCGGCTTTTTGTTGAAGTTGTTTTTGTTGCTGCTTTCTTAGAACAGGGGTGCTCATATAGCAGGTTTTAGATTCTTGACTGCTCAACTCTTTTTCCTCTTTGTTCTAATTGTAGAATTTTTTACTTATTTGATGAACGACCATAAGATTTAAAGATTAATCAATCATTGGATTTATTATAATTATTATGGTATAACATTATTATGAAAAAGTTATTGATTGTGTTAGGGATAGTGTCAATTATAACGGCTCCGGCATCAGCATCGGAGGTTGAAGAAGTTGAGCTTGGTGATGTTACTCAAGTGAAAATTGAATTGCCAAAAGTTGATTATAAAGAGAAGGAGTCACTTTTGATAAGTGATAAAGAAATCATGGATGAAATTATCAGGCTTCAAAAAGAAAAGGATTTAGAGGATATTGACAAACTATGGAAGGGTACTGTTGAGAATAATCAGGTAATCGGTTTTGCTCTGAAAAAACTCTCAACACCGGAAAGCCAAAGACGTATTCATTCTTCCTTAATGGCAAAAACCTTATCTGCTATTGTTTCCGGTGCATCTTTAGCCCCTGCGTTAGTGGGAGCTGATTACATGCTGCAGTCAGGTTCTTATGCTGTGGGTAGGTTGGCGCAAAATCTTATCAATCGAAAAAATATTCCTCAAGAAGTACCTTTGACTGATACTGAACTTATTGAACTTGCCGGATTGGTTGAAAATCTTCAGGATAAAATTATTAATGCCTATTATAATTATAAAAATTCTCTATCACAGTTAAAAGAAGTACGTGCCAGAGAACTTTTGTATAGTAAAAATTATGCCAAAGCTATGGATGACGAGGATTTTCTTGAGATTGCAATTTCTTCGGCGTTGTATAAAGATATGGAAATGGAAGAAAATAAATATTTGCAAATGGCAAAGAAATATCATTTGGAGCTGCAAAGGCTTGCAGGTAAAAAAGTTGTGGATGGATTGAATTTGTATCAGTATGATTACGATTCTGCACTTGTTGGAGGTGGAAATGTTAAAAAATAGATTGTTATTTTTATCAGCAGTATTAACGATTACAGCGATGCTGCCGGTTTCTGCGGAAACTTTGTCTGAAATTGAATTTCCGAAATCTCCTGCTTATCGTGTCGGTATTTCTTCCGTGCCTGAAAAACAGTTTATTGAGGCACTTTATAAAAATGTTAAACCTGAAGTGCAGGCTGTACTTGATAGAAATCAGGATGCGAATGTCGCCGATATGACTTATGCTGATTTATCAATAAAGCACTTATCAAGAGAAATTTCACAAGAATTGGAGTATGAAGAACAGGAAATGGTTTCTGATTTGTCGCTGTTGTGGCAAGGTGCTGCAATCCAAAGTGATACTATTAATTTTGCACTTTATAAACTTGCAAATCCGGATGCAGATAAACCTGATAAAAATTCATTGAAAAAAGTTTTGACAACAATTGCAAGTATGTCGACATTGGTTGGTGCAAGTATGAGTAGTCCTATTTTGGCGGGTTCTTCGCTTATCGGGGGTAATATTCTTGGAATTATGTCGCAAGATACAAAGGCTTTGAATTATAAATACACAAAAGTCGGCGATGCTGATATGATTATTTTAATTCGTAAAGTTGAAGATTTGCAGCAAAAGGCTGTTAATCTTTATTATGATTATATGAGTGCCAAAAAGCAGTTAGAGTTGGCTAATAATTTAGTAAATGAGCGTGCCGAAAAGTTTAGGTTGGCACAGGTTAATAATGCACCAAGAGAAATGGTTGTAATAACTGATGCTTATTATCGTACAGCGTTGGATAAACAACGTAATGCGAAATCTGATTTTTTCTCAAAGCGTGCTGCGCTTGAACAATTTGTCGGTAATGAAACTTTTGTTCAATTTGAACAGGAGTTAGCTGCAAGAGAAAATGGTGAAAAGATTGTTCGACAAACAAATTCGGAAGATGAGCAGTCACAAATTGAATATGAAAATACTATTCAGCAGGTAGAACAGTATACAAATTCGGATAAAAATTCCCAAACTGTTGAAGAAGTTATGATTGAGTCGGAAAATGACACCGAAAATAAAGGTTATATGGCAACGCTACCTGATTTGCGACCTGATACGGCTAATAATATAAAAACGGACTCAGAAGAAACGATAACCGGATCTTCATCAAGTGTTGAAAACCCTAAAAAACATAAAGAGAAGAAAGTTAAAAAATCCAAAAAAGATAAAGAAATTGAATTGTCAGAAGAAGCTCCAAAACAGGATAAAAAGTTAGAAAAGAAACAACAAAAAGAACAAAAAACAAATGAAAAATATTCAACGAAAGGTTTGATTTTTAAACATGATAATCAAACAGGAGTTTCAAAACCCGTAACAACACAACCTGATCAGAGTGTACCTGCGCAGCAAAATGTTGTTCCTGCTACAAATATTTATCAGCAACAAATCGACGGTTATAATTTTATGCCGCTTGATGCGATAAAAGTTCCGGAATTGACTCCGGGTGGTTATTCAATACATGGTGCATATTAGAAAGGATTTTTATTTTGAAATTTATACCATATAGTGTCAATACCGGTCAAGTTAACATGGATATTGACTCACAAATTTTGGATGAAGCAATAGCTTCTGGCTCAAAAATGCCGGTTTTCAGATTATACGGGTGGTCGCCGGCATGTATATCGTTAGGTAGAAATCAAAAAGAAGATTTTTTAGATAAAGATTTTTTACGAGAAAATAATGTCGATGTTGTAAGACGATTAACTGGCGGCAGGGCGTTACTTCATGATAATGAGATTACGTACAGCTTTGTTTGTCCTGTTGAATATTTAGAAAATGGTGAACATATTGTGTCATCTTATAAGGAAATTTCTCAAATCTTGATTGATAAATTTAAACTGTTGGGTATCGATTTGGATTTTGGCTCATCTAAGCCTGTACATACGGGATTTGATTATTGCATGCTTATATCTACCGGTGCAGATTTGTGTTATGAGAATAAAAAACTTATTGGTTCTGCACAATGCAGAAAAAATGGTTATATTTTGCAGCATGGCTCTATTTTATATGACTTTGATAAGAATTTTTTAGAACGAATTTTTAAAGAGGAGATAAATACTGACGAGATTACTTCTATTCGCGAGATAAATCCGAATATAACAAAAGAAAAAATAATAGAAGTATTTAATATGTAATTAATTGTACTAGCCATGTGGAGCTATAGACAAAAGACATGCTTGGTAGTAAAATCTAACAAAAGGGATAAATTATGAAAAAGAATTTAAAAGCTATGGTAATGGCAGCAGGCATGGGTTCTCGATTAGAGCCGATTACTTTAATGCTCCCAAAACCTTTGATGCCGATATTAAATCGACCGTTAATGGATATTATTTTGATGCAATTACGAGCAATCGGAGTACGTGATGTAATTTCAAACACATATTATTTAGCGGATCAGATAATTAATCGATATGAAAAGAATGATTTAGGGATAAATTTTTCATACATAAAGGAAACAGAATTATCAGGAACTGCAGGCGGTGTGAAAAAGTGCCAGTTTTTCTTTGATGAAGGTGAAGATTTCATTGTAATGTCAGGTGATGGCTTGACGACCGTTGATATTCAAAAAGGGCTTGAAATCCACAAAAAATCAAAAGCAATAGCAACAATTGGAGTTAAAGAAATTCCTATAGAGGAGGTTTCTCACTTTGGGGTTGTAGTGGTGGATGATGAGGGGTACATATCGGAATTTCAGGAAAAACCGTCAGTAGAGGATGCGAAAAGCAACTTGATAAACACCGGTATCTATATTTTTAATTATAAAATTTTTGATTATATCCCGGAGGGAAAATTTTATGATTTTGCGAAGAATGTATTTCCTGACTTGTTAAAAGACGGACAAATAAATACATTCAAAGTAGATGAGTATTGGAACGATATTGGGACAATTTCACAGTATAAGCAGTCTATACAGGATGTTTTTAATGGAGTATGTCCGATAGAACATTCAAAGGTGTTTGAAACTAATCTCGGAAGCTACGTTGTCGGCAATACTGAGTTACCAAAAACTGTTCGATTTGTAGGGAATACCGTAGTTGGAAACAAGTGTAAATTAGGTGAATACATAAAACTGGAGAATTGTGTATTGCTTGATGGCGCAGAGGTCCCGACAGGTTCAGAGTTGAAAGACTGTATCGTATTACCTGCGAACGGGCATTTCAGAGGGCAAAAGACTAAACTTGAAAAGAAAGAAATATTGACAGTTTAGGAACTTGATTTTTTGCTTTTTTGATGATAGAGTAAAAACTGTCACGAGGTGGTAAACTGAACTAATTAATATGAGATGTTTAGAAAATTACTGTGGCAGATAAATGGGACTATGGCGCAGCGGTAGCGCAGGGGACTCATAATCCCTTGGTCGTGGGTTCGAATCCCTCTGGTCCCAAATTTTTTATAAGAGCCTGAAAAGGCTCTTTTTTAGTTTCGTTTAGACCCTGAAACGAGTTCTGTGTGACACAAGTGTTCAAGGGTGGCATGAATGTGAAAATTCCCTCTTCTATCTTAGGAGCGGAAATTGGGGTCACCTTTTTTCTTGCTTGCCATGCCTTAAAATTTTTATTATTATAGTAAAAGAATTTAAGGAAGGATTTTGGGTATGGAGAATAATAATAAACCTGTTGTAAATTTAATATCAAAGCCTGAAAATATGTTAAAAACCATATACACGGCTTGTAGAACATGTTATAGTGCGGATTATCCGATAAATATATATGAAGCTGCCGACGATGAAGAAAAAATGTTAAAACTTATCAAAAGAGTTGTTGGTTCGGGTCACTATTCAACAATTGAGCATATTCAGGTAAGTTTTGCAATATCAAATGTTTCAAGAGCTTGTACCCACCAGCTTGTAAGACACAGGCACATGTCTTTTTCTCAAAAATCTCAGCGTTATGTAAAGGAAAAAGGTCAATTCGATTATATTATTCCTCCGACAATTGAGAGAAATCCTGAATTAAAAGAAAAATTTATCGAGTTTATGGGCAAAATTTCTGACCAATATCAGGAATTTGTAGATGCCGGTATTCCTGCTGAAGATGCACGTTTTGTAATGCCTAACGCTGCAGCATCTTCTCTTGTGGCAAGTTTGAATTTGAGAGAATTGATTCATCTTGCAAATTTGCGTTTGTGTACTCGTGCGCAATATGAAATTCGAATGCTTGTAAAAGGTATGTGTGATGCTCTTGTTGCAGAAGAAGCTTGGCTGAAAGATTATCTTGTTCCAAAATGTGAAAGATTTGGATTCTGTGACGAAGATAAATCCTGCGGACGTAAAATTACTCATGCTGAATTGTTTAAGGAAAACTAATGAAAGCTTTAATTCAAAGAGTTAAAAGAGCCTCTGTTACAATTGATGACAAATTATATTCAAAAATCGGCATTGGTTTGTTAGTGTTTTTAGGGGTAGAAAAAGGTGATACCCGTGAAAATGCTGATAAATTGGTTTCTAAATTGCAGGGTTTACGTATATTTGAAGATGATGCAGGTAAGATGAACCGCTCACTTGTTGATGTGAATGGTGAAATGCTTATTGTCTCACAATTTACTTTGTGTGGAGATTGTAAAAAAGGTACTCGTCCGAGTTTTGATAAGTCTGCTCCGCCTCAAATTGCGAATGAACTCTACGAATATTTTATATCTCAAATCAAAAACTCCGGAATATCCTGTGAAACAGGTAAATTCGGCGCAATGATGGAGGTTGAATTGATTAACGACGGACCTGTAACTTTTATGGTTGAAAAGTAAGTCGTTGTCTGGCTAATTCCAGTTCGGATAGTAATAAATTGTTATAACATCTGAGGTTTTAATTCGAGCGTGTCCGCCCATAATAAGATTGGTTAGCGAACCTACAAAAGGAATGAGCGTTAATGCCCATTTTAGCGGGTAAACAATAAAGCTCCTGTTTTGACCTTTTTTTATGTATGTACTGATAAGCTGTGAATTTTTTATTTCAGGAATTTTAAAGCTGTCAACAATGATTTCTGCCGGAAATCCGTTCATCCCGCTTGTTACAATTGTTTCAATTCTTCCTTGAATAATTGTTCCTTTTTCTAAAATTATTTTATTTTCGTGGGTTACGTCTTTTAATACCCTAAAATCAACCCATTGACCCTCAAAAATTTCACTTTTAGTTGATATCTCATCTACTATTGAAATATATATCGGAACGGATGTCGTATCAAGATAATTATAGTTCAGTTTCGGTTTAGGTTGTACAAAATCTTCGTCTTGTGCGTAGGCACGTGCGGATGAAAATAGTATAAATAACAATATA
>CAMGGL010000061.1 GCA_946055575.1 uncultured Candidatus Melainabacteria bacterium | reverse complement strand
GATTTGACAAGCTTTTTGCCATCTTTGAATAAAGAAGTTTTTGTTGACAAGTCAAGTATTAACGCCTTTGATTACGGACTTTTGAAAAAACCTAAAGAACTTTTAGAAAATCCCATAAAGGAAATGAAAGCCTGTAAAACCGATGCCGAACTTGAACATTTGAAATCCGCATTTTCTAAAACAGATAATGCACTTAAGGCAATACGTGAATATATTATGAATAATGATAATATTTCGGAATTTGATATTTCCGAGCTATTATCAAAAGAGTTTAAAAAGCAAGGTGCCGTTGGGTTAAGTTTTAGTCCAATTGTGGCAAAAGATAAAAATTCAGCATTGGCACATTATTCAAAATCTTCCAAAAATGAAATTATTACGGATGGAAGTCTGGTTTTGATAGACTGCGGTGCGTATTTTGAAGGAGGACTTGCTACCGATATTACAAGAGTTTTTGTAAAAGGTGAACCGTCTGAACTCCATAAAACTATATATACAAATGTTTTAAAAGCCTTTTTGTTGGCATACAATTACAAAAATCCGCAAAATGGTTATGAAATTGACAAATCAGTTCACGAATTTTTTAACGGTTTGGATTTGAATGGATTTGTTTTTAATCACGGTTTAGGTCACGGTATAGGGATAAATGTTCATGAATATCCGCCGAATTTAAGCACAGGTGAAATCGCAAAAACACCGTTCAAAAACGGTATGTGTTTTTCTATTGAACCCGGATTATATAAAGAAAATTATTTTGGCGTAAGGCTTGAAAATTCGTGTTATTATCAAGACGGAAAAATTCATTCGTTTGTAAAAATGAATTATGAAAAAAAACTCATAAACTATGATATGTTAACTCAACAAGAAAAAGAATGGCTTAATGAATTTGAGGTCGTGTAATATGCAAATAACCAGTGTAAATAATGATTTAGTCAAAGAAACAGCAAAACTTCAACAAAAAAAATACAGAACGCAAAGCGGAAAATTTTTACTTGAAGGTTTCAAATCTATTAAAGAAGCTTTTGATTACGGTATTAAAATCGAGAAAGTTTTTGTCGATAAGAAACATGTAGCCAATTATACTTTTTTTGACGGTGATATTATTGAAACAACTGAAGCTGTATTAAAAAAATTATCTTCTACTGAGTCTGCACCGGAAGCAGTAGCTGTCGGGTTTCAAAAAATTTATGACAAATCCGTATTTAAAAATGCACAAAAAGTTGTACTGCTTGAAAACATAAAAGATTTAGGAAATTTGGGAACAATTATAAGAAGTTCTGTAGCATTTAATGTTGATGTAATAGTCTTATATGGCGGACAAAGTGTTGACATCTATAACCCAAAATCCGTAAGAGCCTCTGTGGGTAATTTGTGGAAAATCCCAATTGTAGAAATTAAAGAGTTTAATGATTTAAAAGAAATTTTTGGGACATTTAATAGGGTTGCTACACTTCCGAGAACTAAAAATTTATTAAAAAATTATAAGATCAATTTGCCTGCACTTATTATGTTTGGTTCTGAAGCAGACGGACTATCCCAAGAATTGACTGAATATTCAACTGATACCGTAAAAATAGAGATGTCAAAGGCTGTAGAATCATTGAATTTAGCATCTTCAGTTTCCATTATTTTGTACGAATTATTTATGGAGTAAAAATGAAAACACATTCCCAAATAGCCGAAGAAAACTTTAAAAACGGATACAATTGCGCTCAATCGGTGTTTATCACTTATGCGGAGAAATATGGCATAGATAAAGAAACTGCACTAAAGCTATCATCCTCTTTTGGTGGCGGAATGGGAAGACTGAGAGAAGTTTGCGGAGCTGTAAGTGCAATGTTTATGATAGCCGGACTGGAAAACGGTTATACGGAGAATGACAATGACGAAATCAAGGCTAAGCATTACACTCTGATACAAAATTTGGCAAAAGAATTTAAACAAAAACATGGTTCTATAATATGTCGTGACTTACTTGGACTTGATGGCGAAGATAATCCTATACCTTCAAAAAGGACGTCCAAATATTATTCCGAACGTCCTTGTGAGTATTTTATAAAAGATGTCTGTGATATTTTAGACAAACTTATGGCAAAGTAGGATTGTTATTAAATTTATATGCCTCTTGTTTATATTGCTTAAGTTCCTTTAGTGTAGGGTTATGACCTTTTCCATATACTTTTGTATATTCAGCCATATCAAATACATAACTTGCTAACTCTTCATTATTAAATGAACTCAGAATTTTAACATTTTGAGCAGTTTTTGCATTTTTCAATTCTGTATCATCTTTTGATACTTCATCTTTTGAATCGTCACTTGTTTCTTTTGCCTTTTCTTCCTTTTTTTGCAAAGTATAACTTACTGCGACGTTAAAAAGTTGATATTTTGCCCTATCAGATAAATTTACCCAAGATTGAGGCTCAATGTAAAATTTATTATCAGTATCAGACAATTCAATTTTTTCAAAATAAATATCTACCGCATTTGTCAAAAAACGGTCAAATGTCTGTTCCACTTTTGATATGGCATTAGGATTGTCTTTAAGATATTTTACGGCAGAAAAAGTCATCGTAAATATAACCGCCATATAAAGCGCTATTGATAAAATCGGAACAATCAACATTAATGCAATTGATTGTCTTTTTTGCGATTCGTGAAAATCTTTTAACAAAGCGGTAGGTTTCTTTTCATATGCCCATTCATTACCTTTTAATCCGCATAACAACATAAACGGAAACCAAGCATAAGGTGTCAAAAACAACGGTATAATTAACAAAGTTTTAGGTACTTTGTTAATTAGTCCCCAAATCCAAGTTCCGATAAAAGCTCCCCAGTTAAATTTTACAAGTTCACATGCCGGCAATCCTGAAGTAATTTTACCCTCAATACACATCAAAGCGATAAATATACACAATGAAATAAATGGAACTTTAAATGAACAAATAAATATTAAAATCATCAAAGCAGTTGTTGTAAGAATTATTGTATTGTCATCTTCCGTAGCTAATATATCTCTAATTCTGCGAACAAAACTAGGAAACAGCAGGATATAAGAAATTACGGTTGCTATTAAAACTGATGCAATTGATAAAAATACTGTTATAGAAGGTGATACCATGGACAGAATATAAATATATACAATAGGGGTTATTAATGTCGCAGTTATAATCTGTGTTATAAGTACATTGACAATAAATGCTCTGCGTCCTAAAACACCGTCCATTGACCAAAATTTTTCGTTAAGTCCAAAATTGCTCATACAATCCTCCTATATTACACGTTTTGTTCAATTAATTCCGAATTATCTTCAACTAAAAATTCTTCAGGTATGGAGTTTTCAACCATTTTTTTACCGGTTTTAACCTCTTTTGATGATATACCAAATTGTCGAAGTTTTTCTGCTTCTTTAAATATACTGCCATTTTTTCGAGCAGTAAATCTGTTTAATTCGGTTTTCATTCCGCTTGCTGCTTTATCTATCAATTGTTGAATGTTTAACAAATTTTGGGCGTGAGATGCAATGTTATTATACAAATTTTCTCCGACAGTTATAATATTTTTAACATTATCGTACTGAGTTTGAGATGCCCAAAGTTGGTTTACTAACCTTAAAGTGACAAGCATTGAGGAAGTTCCGACGATTATAATATTTCTTGATGTCGCAAGCTCGACAACTTTTCTGAAATCATAATCCGTATATATCAAATTTACACACGCTTCAACAGGAATATACATAAGTATAAATCCCGGCTGATAAAGAGCATCAATTTCTTCATAATTTTTCTTTGCTAAAAGAGTGATACAATTTGTTAAATCATTCACAAAGGATTTTTTCAGATTTTCATCGTTATACTGAGCATAATCCAAATAATTTTTCAAAATCACCTTTGAATCAATAATTATATTTTTATCGTTCGGTAAATTTACAACAAAATCAGGCTTAACGCCATCTGCAACATACTGTTTTGTGTAGTGAACATTTTCTTCCAAATTTGCAAATTTAAAAATCTGTTCAAGCCATTCTTCTCCAAATTCACCTCTGGTATTTTGATTTTGCGTAAGTGCACGTGCGTATTTTTCAGCTGTTGCAATAGCATTTTTTATTTCTAAAGATTCATTTTGATGTGATTTTTGATAATTATCTATACTGTCTTTAAACTCCTTAAGTAAACGGTTTACCGGTGTAATTTCTTCGGCTTTAAACAGTTCTATTTTTGTTTTCAAATCTTTTGAATGTTCTGATAGTAAAGCTTCTTGTTGATTTTTTAAAGATTCTTGTGCAATCTGAGAAAATGCAACTTTAACTTCATTGACAATATTATCATTCAAACCGGCTTGACTTTTAAGTTGTAAATTTTCTTCTTTTAACGTATTTAATTCGACTTGAAAATGCTTGGATGCAATTGTCCAAACAATTAATCCTGTTACAATTACCGATAAAATTAATATAACAATTTCTAAAACCATATCCCCACCCTTTCATCGGAATAATAACATAAATTCATATATTGCACAACTAAAACTTTTAAACTATTATGGTAACATAAGACTTTAAAAGAAGGGATAAGCTATATGAGTGCAGAAAGACAACGAGTTAAAGAGCAGGATAAAATACAGAGAAGACACAACTTTGAACCGGTTGAAAGTAATTTGACACCGGAACAGGTTAAACTTGAGGCATCAAGATGTCTGCATTGTAAAAACCCAAGATGCGTTCAGGGCTGTCCCGTAAATATTCAAATCCCTGATTTTATTCAAGCCTTAAAAGAGGATAATCTTGAAAAAGCAGGAGAAATAATTAGACAAACAAGTATGTTACCTTCTGTTTGCGGCAGAGTTTGTCCACAAGAAAGACAATGTGAAGGTCAATGTATTTTGGGAATTAAAGGTGAAGCTATTGCTATTGGAGCATTAGAGCGTTATGTTGGCGATAACACTAAAGCTGCTCCTGTTGAAATAAAACCGAGCGGAAAGAAAGTTGCTGTTGTCGGTTCAGGTTGCGCTGGAATTACTGCCGCAGCTGATTTAAGAAAAGCAGGTCACGAAGTTGTTGTTTTTGAAGCTTTGCACAAACTTGGCGGAGTATTGCGTTATGGAATTCCACCATTTAGGCTCCCGAGAACTATTTTAGATAGAGAAATTGAAAACTTAAAAGATATGGGCGTTCAATTTCATACAAATGTAATAGTCGGAAAATCCATAACATTAATGCAATTAAAAGATGACGGATTTGATGCGATATTTATATGCTCCGGTGCAGGTTTACCGAAAATGATGAAAATCCCCGGCGAAAATTTAAACGGTGTTTTTTCGGCTAATGAATTTCTTACAAGAGTAAACCTTATGGGTGCAGGACGTGATAATTGTGCAACCCCGTTAAAGATAGGGAAAAAAGTTGCCGTAATCGGCGGCGGTAATGTTGCAATGGATGCAGCAAGAACAGCGGTTCGCGTCGGTTTTGAAGAAGTTTCCATTCTGTACAGACGTACCGAAAAAGAATTACCGGCTCGATTGGAAGAAATTCGACACGCAAAAGAAGAAGGTGTTGTTTTTAAGTTCTTACACGCTCCTGTTGAAATTTTAGATAAAGACGGCTATGTCTGCGGTATGAAATTTGAAATTTGTGAACTTGGTGAACCTGATGCCTCAGGCAGAAGAAGACCTGTTGGTACAGGTAAATTTGTTATTGAAGATGTTGATACTGTGATTGTCGCATTAGGGACAGGTCCAAATCCGATTATTCAAAAATCAGCGCAGGCTGAAGGTTTAGAGATAATTACCGATGCAAAAGGTTATATTGAAGTTGACAAAGATACTCGTTCAACAAATCTGCCATGTGTTTATGCGGGCGGTGATGTTGCTCCGGTCGGAGAATCAAACGCTATAAATGCAATGGGGGCAGGCAAAAAAGCTGCTAAAGCTATTAATGAATTATTGGAAAAGAAATAAGAGGGAGTTTTATGGAAACAGAAAATAAAAATTTACAGCCTGAAGAAGTTCAAGCAGAAACAAAAATAAAAGCAAGTAGAAATATTTTAATATATGACAGACCTGTCGGAAGATTGGGCTTTATATTAACACTTTTAGCCTTATTTGTTATAGCTATTATTTTCGCTGTTACTTATGCTTTTGTATATTCTTTCTTGAGTGTTGAGGAAGATTTGCCGATTATAATCGGACTCTTAGCGTTAATTTTGATTGTCTTTTTGTATATGTCTGTAATAAATATTTCAAAAAGGCTGTATGATATTATCGGAGATAAAGCAAAAGGTTTATTCTATGCAATAGCTTTTTATCTGATAAATATATTGTGTGCTTTTATTCCTATATTGAAATATATTGATTTGGTATTTGCTATAGTTGTTTGGATTATCTTGCTTGTAAAACCGGGAAAATTAGTTAAATAAATTATGTTTATAAAAAAGATAATTATTATGACAATTTTGTTTTCCGTCAGCACAATACCTTGTGCAGCATTGGAATTTGATGTATCGGTTGATGAAGAAATAAAAAAGAAATACAACTCATCAAAACTTGAATATGATGTTTTACCCGCTTTGCCAAAAGTAAATGATGCTGCTGCGCCGACAACAAAACTCGAATTTAATACAAGTTCAAACCTTCCTGAGATAACAAAAGTTCAATCAAACGAGGGGTTTAAAATTTCTGCGGGAACTAAATTTAGTGTAAAATCTAATTTGGCAATATCAGATTGGCAATCTGCAGGGACAAAAGTTTCATTTACTACTGTTCAACCTGTTTATAAAAAGTTTGTAACCATTCCGGCTGGAACAGTATTTAGAGGTGAAATAGTAAACTCCCATCAACCGCAATTCACAGGTAACGGCGGGTTGGTTGTAATAAAACTATCTACAATGACATACAAAGGTCATACTTACGAAATTGAGGCAAAAATTACTAAAGCAAATTCAAAAAAAATATTTTTAAATAATATGAAAGGAAAACGTAAATATTGGAACGGGGTTTCAGAAAGAATAACTCAGGGGGAAATTTTTTATGCTAAATCAAAACAAAAAGCAAATAAATTAGCAAATAATCCGGTATTTATAATTTTATCCCCAATTCCAACAATCGTAGGGATTGCCGGATGTACTGTTTGCACGGTACTTTCTCCAATTACCGCAATCACAACAAAAGGCGGACATTTATCAATTCCGACGGGGAGTTCGTTTGAAATAAAATTGTTAGAACCGGCTTATGTAAAATAACTATTTACATCTATAACGATGCCAAAGGTAAGGATTGTGTTTATCTCTTATGTATAGGGGAGTTGCATACTTGTTATCGGTATTGTGTGAAATTTCTTGTCGCTTTGGAAAATGCACAGAATAATACTTCTTTGGAGGTTCTGTTAATATTCCATTTGAAGTGTTTTCCAAACCATTTTCAACAGCATCAACGTATTTGTACGTGGCATTAACTCGCTCCTGTGGCATTGAACGATATTTATGTATGTATGTTTTATATGCGGTCTGATATTTTTTATAGGGAATAAGCATTAACAAACCCATTATAAAAATTGTAAACAGAACGGCCCAAATAATGTTTAGAGTTTCTCGCATAATAAAATTCTATCATAAATGTTAATAAATTGTTTAATATGTTATAATGATTTATAATAATTGGGTGAACGAACTTTTTGTAAAGGAGAGAGAAGATGTTTAAAAAGTTTTTTTCACTAATGGCATTCTGTTTAGTGACAGCCATTGGTATTTCACCGGCATTTGCCAGTGAAGCCGATTTAGTTGTTCCAAGTATCAGCTCAGTATCTCCGGATAGTTATACTCTGTTATTGATTGGACTTGGAATTTCTGTACTCGGTTTGATTTTTGGACTGGTTATGTTCAAACAAATTAAAAAGTTGGACGTACACAAAGTTATGGACAACGTTGGCAGTACAATTTTTGAAACTTGTAAAACTTATCTTATTCAACAAGGGAAATTCCTTTTGGTATTGGAAGTTTTAATCGGTTTATGTATTGCATTTTACTTTGGATATTTGCAACACATGGGACTTAGCGGTGTCTTGACAATTTTAGCTTGGTCAGTAATCGGTATTTTAGGTTCTTATTCTGTTGCTTGGTTTGGTATCAGAATGAATACGTTAGCTAATTCAAGAACAGCTTTTGCCGCATTAAAAGGTAATCCATTAAACACTATGAATATTCCGCTAAAAGCCGGCATGAGTATTGGGGTTTTGCTGGTTTCCGTAGAACTTATTATGATGTTAATCATTTTATTGTTTGTTCCGGGACACATTGCAGGAGCTTGCTTTATCGGATTTGCTATTGGTGAATCTCTTGGCGCATCCGCTTTACGTGTTGCCGGCGGGATTTTTACAAAAATTGCCGATATTGGTTCTGATTTGATGAAAATTCAATTCGGAATTAAAGAAGATGACCCTAGAAATCCTGGAGTTATTGCCGATTGTACAGGTGATAATGCCGGAGATTCCATCGGACCTACAGCAGACGGATTTGAAACTTATGGTGTAACCGGTGTTGCGTTAGTAAGTTTTATTCTACTTGCGGTCATGGGTGAAGAAAATCAAGTTCAATTGTTGGCTTGGATTTTTGTTATGAGATTTTTGATGATAGTAACATCAGTTGTTGCTTACGGAGTAAACAGCTTGTGGGATAGATTTGTTTATGCACCAAAAGCTGAAAAATTTGATTTTGAAACTCCACTAACAAGACTTGTATGGATTACTTCAATTTTGTCAATTGCGATGACATTTGGAGTAAGCCATTGGTTACTTTCTGATATGGGCAACCACATTTGGTTAGTTTTGTCTTGTATTATTTCTTGCGGAACATTGGGTGCTGCCCTAATTCCTGAATTTACAAAGATATTTACTTCTCCAAAAGCTAAACACACAGAAGAAGTTGTAACCGCATCAAGAGAAGGTGGCTCATCTTTGACAATTTTGTCAGGTATAGTTTCTGGTAATTTCTCAGGATTTTGGATTGGAATGGTAATTGTTCTGCTTATGGGACTTGCTTATTATGCAAGTACATTCATTCCTGAGGATTTGATGATATATGCATCTGTATTTGCATTTGGCTTGGTTGCATTCGGATTTTTGGGTATGGGCCCTGTAACTATTGCAGTAGACTCTTACGGACCGGTAACTGATAATGCTCAATCAGTTTATGAATTGTCTTTAATTGAGGAAGTTCCGAATGTTAAAGAAGAAATCAAAAATGAATACGGTTTCGATGCTGATTTTGAAAATGCAAAACAATATCTTGAAGAAAATGATGGAGCCGGAAATACATTCAAAGCTACGTCAAAACCAGTATTAATCGGTACAGCAGTTGTTGGTGCAACTACAATGATTTTCTCATTAATATTGGTTATCAAAAACACTTTGGGTATCCAGCCTGAAATGATTTTAAACCTTTTAAATCCGTATACTTTATTAGGTTTATTAACAGGCGGAGCGGTAATATACTGGTTTAGCGGAGCATCTATGCAAGCTGTTACAACCGGCGCTTACCGTGCTGTTGAATATATTAAAGAAAACATCAAAATAGGCGATACTGACGAAAAGAGTGCAAATATTGCTAATTCAAAAGAGGTTGTAAAAATCTGTACACAATATGCACAAAAAGGTATGGTAAATATCTTTATCGCATTGTTTACTTTTGCCTTAGCACTT
Source organism: uncultured Candidatus Melainabacteria bacterium (assembly GCA_946055575.1). Taxonomy (GTDB): domain Bacteria; phylum Cyanobacteriota; class Vampirovibrionia; order Gastranaerophilales; family Gastranaerophilaceae; genus Zag111. The sequence continues at coordinate 688 of CAMGGL010000061.1, read as the reverse complement.
GCTTGCTTGTCAGCCCCAAGCTGTAAATCACAACTTGCAGTATCGTTCTTTGTAAGTTACTTAATTGCGATTGCAGTATTTGGATTGTTCCAAGCTGTATTTATGGCAAATGCAGGCGGCTGCTGGGATAATGCAAAGAAAATCGTCGAAGTTGACTTAAAAGAAAAAGGTACTCAACTTCACGAGGCTACTGTTGTCGGTGATACTGTCGGAGATCCGTTTAAGGATACATCTTCAGTTGCAATGAATCCGATTATCAAATTTACAACATTATTCGGATTGTTAGCTATGGAAATTGCTATTAATGAATCTTTCAGGAAAATAGCACCAATAGTAGGCGTTGTATTTTTGATAATTGCGTTAATTTTTGTTGTCAGATCTTTCTATGGTATGAGAATACCAAACAGACAGACTGTTGAAGAACAAGAAAACGCATAATTGCAAATCGTTTCAAGCGCCGCAGAAATTTCTGCGGCGCTTTTTTATTTCCTCATGTCATATTTTAATATAAGTTATTATAAAGACATTCACGTTCCAAAGATGCAAGGTAAGATCTTGCACTTATATAATCTTCAGGTTTCATGTCTAAAGCATTACGTTCCAAAGTTCTCAAAGCGTAATTACGTTCTATATTTTGTTTTTGAACGTTAGTAATTACATTTAAATTATTGTTGTTAGTTTTTCTTTG
>CAMGGL010000060.1 GCA_946055575.1 uncultured Candidatus Melainabacteria bacterium | reverse complement strand
TGTAAAAAGCGCATATATTAATTTAATGAATTCACATGATAGTATTGCGGTTTCCAAATTAGCCCTGCAACAAGCTAAAGAACAACAGTATCAAGCATTTAGGCGTTATCAGGTCGGACTTGGCGATGCAATTGAGTTTAAGGATTCTGAAAATACATACTTAAATGCACAGCTTGATTATTATTCAACACTTTTGCAATACAATATCAATGCCGCAGAGGTTGAACGCGTAACCGGCGCACCAATCAAAGAAACTGATATTGAATTATAAAAAAATATTAAGAAATATAAATATTATTCTAAAAATCTCCAAAACCCGTTTATAACGTGCGAGTTGACTCAACATATCCGATATGACGGCGCAATTTGTGGTGTTCTTTTCCTTTTATATAAATATAAGGGTTCAAAGTAAAAGGAAGGAAATTTTTGTTATGGGATTTTTTGGGAAAATGCTTATTGGGGCAAGCAGATTTTTATCAAATGGAGCTACAAGATGTGAAAGATATGCAGCCAGATATGGTGGTGTAATACAAGATACGGCAAAGACAGCACAAAAAACCGCACAAAAACCGGCTAATTTACCAAATATGTTTGATACAATTAAGGCAAAAGCTGATGCTATGCCGTTAGCTTTACCTGCACCGACTGCCGAACAATTAGCAGCTGCAAGACCAAAATTAAATACAGGTAAACTATTCGGATATGGTTCGGATCAGTTGCACTTATCTCAAGAAATTGCAAAAGACGGGACACATATCAGATACTACAGAATTCCGGGTAATAATAAAATTGTTTTGAAAACAGCAGATAAAGGTTTGCTTCACCAAGAATGGGCATACGGAAATCGTGCCGGTGATTTGACTTATTTGAAAACAGTCGGTGATGATGTCTATCTTCTAAGAAAAAAAGATGGCATTACAGAAATTGCAAAACGTACTAAAAAATATAAAGACGGTATTGATCAAACTCTTACCACCGAATCTGTTATTGGTAATGGTATGAACAGAACCAGAATCGAAGGTTTTAACGGTGCTGTTGACGATAATGTCGCTGTAAATTACATAAGTAGATTTTCTGAAAAACGCAAAAAAGTAACATTGCCACTAACAAGAAGGGGAATTGATTTTAGTAGTAAACAAACAGCTAGTGCGCATGGTGCATTATGGAGTGAATGTGAGAGCAAAATAGATGAATTACGTGATTTTATACGGAAACCTGTGGGATTTTTAGATGATTTGTTATCTCCTTTTGAACCATAGTAAATATTTATAAGGTTGCGGGATTTTATCCCGCAGCCTTACTTTTTTAGTGGTAAAATCATTTTATGGAAGTTTTAAAGTCTTTGTACAACAGTTGGTGTAAAATTCCTGACAAGTTGAGATTTCTTTTCATTGGCGGGGTTAATGCCGGAATTTCTTATATTATATTTGCTTTTGCTGTGTGGATTTTAGGAGAACAGCATTATCAAGCTTGTGTAATTTTACAATGGACATTATCATCTGTGTTTTCATATTTTAATCAAAAGTTTTTTGTATTTTGTACCAAAGGTAATTATTTAAATGAATATTTAAAATGCTGTTCTACTTGGGCTGTAAGTTATATCGTAAATGTTATTATACTGGAACTGTTGGTCAAATTTGTCGTAAAAAATGTTTATATCGCACAGTTTGTTTCGATATTCTTGGTATCTGTTATTACCTATGTTTTATTTAAATATTTTGCGTTCAAAAAGAAATGATGTTGTTTTTATGGTAAGCTGAATTTATGTTTACGTTATTGACAAATCCTATAATTATAGCTGTAGTTTTGCTTTGTGTACTTTGTTTATGCAGAGTGAATGTTTTGTTGGCACTTATTATATCTTCCGTTGTTGGCGGACTTTTGGGCGGTATGAATTTGTCTGAAGTAATGGATATTTTTATTCACGGAATGGGTGGGAATTCAGAAACCGCACTCAGCTATATTTTACTTGGTGCGTTTGCGGCATCAATGACACATACCGGTCTTGCACCGCTTTTATCAAAAAAAATTGCCAATGCCATTCAGTCAAAAAAATTTATGTTAATTTTGGTTTTAACTGTGATTGCAATATTATCTCAGAATTTAATTCCCGTACATATTGCATTTATTCCTATTTTAATCCCGCCGTTATTGGTTATTATGAACAAATTAAAAATTGACAGACGTGCAGTAGCTTGTGCTTTGGCATTTGGTTTGAAAGCACCTTATATAACTGTTCCCGCAGGATTTGGTTTAATATTTCAAGGACTGATTGCTGAAAATATGATGCAAAATGGTGTTGAAATTGTTAAAAATGACGTATGGCATTATACGTGGATTATAGGTTTGTGGATGTTTGTGGGCTATTTGGTTGCCATTTTTATTTCTTACAGAAAACCAAGAGAATATCAGAATTTTGATATTAAAATTGTTGAAAATAAAGAAGATTTAAGACTTAATAAAAATCATTATATTACCTTAGCGGCAGCAGTATTGACGCTCGTCGTTCAATTGTGGACAAATTCTTTACCGTTAGGGGCATTAGTTGGTTTGGCTGTGGTATTTGGTTTGAAAGCAATTGACCACGATAAAATGGACAAACTTATCAATGAGGGTGTTGGGTTAATGGGGTATGTTGCATTTGTCATGCTTGTTGCTGCAGGGTTTGCCTCTGTAATGAAAGCAACCGGCGGAATTGACAGTTTAGTTAATACAATTGCCCCTTATATGTTGTCAAGTAAACTTATTGCGACAGCACTAATGCTTTTTGTCGGATTGTTTATAACAATGGGAATAGGTACATCCTTCGGTACAATACCGATTTTAGCAATTTTATATGTTCCGATATGTTTAAAATTAGGATTTAGTATTCCGTCTATGATAATAATTATTGCTGCTGCTGCGGCTTTGGGTGATGCGGGTTCTCCTGCGTCTGACACAACACTCGGACCTACCGCAGGTCTTGATGCTGACGGTCAGCACAACCATATTTGGGATACTTGTGTTCCAACATTTTTACATTATAACATTCCGATAATTCTTGCAGCATTAACTGCTGTTATTATTTGGAAATAATTTGTTTACTCACAAAATCCGGTATCTTCTTTTAAGTTTTCCCCATTATAAGACGCTACTGCCATTTCGTCACAGCGTTCGTTAAATTCGTGACCGGCATGCCCTTTTACCCATATAAATTTTACATTGTGAGGTTCTTTTGCTTTCAAAAGTCTTTTCCATAAGTCCTGATTTTTCACAGGTTGTTTATTTGCACCTTTCCAGCCTTTTTTAATCCAACCGTCTACCCATTTTTGGTTGAATGCGTCGACAAGATATTTTGAATCTGATGTTAATTCAACTTCACACGGTTTTTTTAATGCTTCAAGACCAACAATTGCCGCCAAAAGTTCCATTCTGTTATTTGTTGTAACTTTAAAACCTTCGGTAATCTCTTTTTTATGAACAGTCCCGTTTTCGTCTTCGACAATTAAAATCGTTCCGTATCCGCCTTTACCCGGATTACCACTGCAAGCGCCGTCTGTATATATTTTTATAAGCATATTTTCTTCGTTTATCCTTCTTCTGTTATGTCCCAAACCTCTAAAATATCATCAGGTATTCCGTCTAAAAATCTTGACGGTTTTGATAGTACCATATTCATTGAATAATCATACATATCAACCGGATATGTTATGTATAAATTGTTTTTGGCTCTTGTTGCTGCAACGTACATCAAGCGTAGTTCTTCGTCCATTTCTTCTTCTGAATTAAATGAATATGCACTCGGAAATCGTCCGTCCACCGCACCGATGATAAACACACTATCCCATTCCAAGCCTTTTGCCGAATGTATTGTTGAAATTGTTAATGCCTCATCGGAACTGTTATTTTTATACATACCTTCAACACTTGAATCTGGCGGTTCAAGTGCCATATCGCTGATAAAATCTTCTAAGTTCGTATACTGCCCCGACAAATATTGAAAATGCTCTAAATCTTTTTCACGTTTAGAAAAATCATCATATTTGTCTTTTAAAATAGGTCGGTAATAATTTATAATTTCCTCTACAATATCAGCAGGTTTTTTAGTTACATTTTTACTTCTCAATTTTTCCAAAGTCTGTAAAAGAGGTATTATATTGGAGGATTTATTTTGCGGCAGAAGTTTTATATCAGGATTAAGTTGTCCTTTTATAATAGGTAAAATACTATTTACCGTTGCTGTTCCAACACCGCGCAAAAGTAATAAAATTCTGTTTAAACTGATAATATCATCAGGATTAATAATTACACGTAAGTGCGCCACTAAATCTTTTATATGCGCGGTTTCCATAAATTTTGGGCCGCCAAATTTTTGAAACGGTATTGCACGTTTTGAAAGTTCAATTTCAAGTGAATATGACATTCTTGCATTTCTTGTTAATACACAAATGTCAGACAAACTTACATCTTCATCAAGAAGTTCTAAAATTCTTTGGCATATAAAATCCGCTTCCATTTGAGTATCTTTTGCGCAAATCAAAGCAGGTACAATTGGTGATTGAATTTCCGAAAAAAGTGTTTTGGCATACTTTTCTTTTGCCTTTGATATTATTGTATTGGTCAATTTCAGGATATTTTGGGTACTTCTGTAGTTCTGCTCAAGTTTTATTATTGTCGTATCGGGAAAAATTTTAGGAAAGTCCAAAATATTTCTGTAGTTTGCCCCGCGAAAAGAATAAATACTTTGTGCATCATCGCCGACAGCCATAATATTATTGTGTTCCGATGCCAAAAGTTTTATTACATCTGCCTGAAGTGTGTTTGTATCTTGATACTCATCAACCATTATATATTTGTATTGGTTTGAAAGATTTTTACGTAAGGTATCATTATTTTCCAATAATAATTTTACGTATAACAGTAAATCATCATAGTCCAAAACGGAATTTTCACGCTTATAAGCGACATAGGCCTTATGAATTTCTATGATTTTTTCCGTACAATGAGCAAACTGTGGAAATTCATCTTCAATAATTTGCTTTGTCGGAGTTTCTTTGTTAATACTTTTTGAATAAATTTCCAAAATTGTGCTTTTTTTAGGAAATCTTTTTTCTTTTTTAGGATAAAGCTGTCCGGTAATATGATTGATAATGTCTTCGCAATCAGTTTTGTCCAGGATTGTAAAATTATTTTTGAGTTTTAGAAGTTTAGAATATTTACGCAGAATTATATTTGCAAATGAATGAAATGTTCCGCCTGCAACTTTTTCACACCTGTTATCCAGCACAAGCGTTGCGCGGCTTAGCATTTCTGCAGCAGCTTTTTTAGTGAAGGTAAGAAGTAAGATGTTTTCAGGCTTGATACCGTCTTCAATCAGTCTGGCAACACGGTATGTTAATGTCTTGGTTTTTCCTGAGCCGGCACCTGCAATAACAAGTATCGCACCTTCTTTTGAGGTTACGGCAGATAATTGAGCTTCGTTTAAATCTTTTTCATAATCAACTTTGTAATCAGTTTTGATTGCGGCGCGTTTTTTTAGAACATATTTTTTACGTGCAGGCAGTTTTTTACTGTTATGTTCAACTACTTCCGTACCCATTTCTCTCCTCCTCTGTGCCAATTATATGCGCTTTTGATGTGTTTTTCAATCTTTAATTGTAAAGTTTTGATACAAATATACTTTTTTTATTAAACTTTTTGTTATGATGTGCCGATTTCTAACATGTGTGTATTTCAAAAGAGAGAATGAGTATGAAAAAATTATTTACAATTTTAGTTATCACAATTGCACTTTTAGCAAGTTATTCAATCAGCTATGCAGTTTCGCCACAGCAAAACAACAGAACAAGAATGCAACAAAATCAGTATAAAACTGTTGCTCCAAAATATGCAAAATGGCAATACCCAACTGCAATAAAAACTTATATTCCGCCAAATCACAAACGTACAACAATGATGAAACATGCTTTTGCAGAGTGGTCACTACTAACAAAGAATAAAATTGTATTTAAGTATGTACAAAATCCAAAAACTGCACAACTTGTTGTTTCTTTCGTTCAAACAATTCCGAATGCAGATAGAGAAATAGGTTTAACAAAAACAAAAACAGTTGGAGATTCGATTGTCTTTTCGGAAATCCTAATTGCAGATAAAGCATCAAGCGGACATGTTTTGAGTAACGACAATGTTTATACCGTTATGCTTCATGAAATCGGTCATGCAATAGGAATTTTTGAACATTCAAATGTTCCGACAAGTATAATGTTCCCTGTCGAAGATGATGTTCAGGAAATTTCAAAATCTGATTTGAAAACTCTTGCGGATATTTACAGGTGGTAAGAAATTACAGTCTTCTCTTAGCCCAGTCCCAACCGTAAAGTTTAAATAAATTCATCATATCAATTCTTGTGATATCTTGATTTTCACTCAACGGTACATACATAATACAGATTTGCTTTCTTGTATTATTTTGAAGTCCCAACGAGTGTCCGACTTCTTGCAACATCATGGTAAAAATATAATCGTTTGAATACTTTTCTAAATTTTTACCTTTCTTTGTAAAAGAAATTTCCGCTTTGGTAATTTCATCTCCTTTTGTGGAAATTTTATAAGATGAAATAGGACTTGAACTGCTTTTTGCATTTTCCGCAAATACAACGTCAATATCAGCAGGGCCTTTCTCAACGAATGTAAACTCTAAATTTCCGTAAAATTGACTTTGCCATCTTGAGAAAGCGTGCTGCATAGTGGTTTGCAAATCATCCTTAGGTATATACACTTTTATAGGTGATTTTTTCCAATGCGGAGCAGTAGATTCAGTATAAGCCTGAGAATTCTGTACAAATGTACAGATAAATGCAAATGCTATTACAAATATTGATATAAATTTTTTTAACATATTATTCCTTTCACAAAGGATTATATCTTATATATTTTTTTTGTGCAAATTGTTATAAAAAACAGCACAATGTTTATTCTTGTGCTGTTTCCTTTACGTTATATTTTTGCAAAATTAACCGATTACAGGAGGATTGAACACTCTTGCGGCTAATTCTTTGTCATACATAAACAAAGCTTTTTTATCGTCACCGATTAATCTTAAGTTAGCTAAAACTCCGCCAACATTTGATTCTTCTTCAACTTGTTCTTTTAAATACCAGTCTAAGAATGATAATGCAGCTCTGTCTTTTACTTCTTCCGCTACATCCATTAAAGCGTTAATTCTTGATGTAACATATTCTTCGTGTTCCAAAACCTGTTCAAAAATTTCAACAGGTGTAGAACCTTTTATTTCCGGTTTATCAATAGCTTCAAGTGTTACTTTGCTGTTACGCTCAAAAACATAATCAAACATACCCATAGCGTGAGCTCTTTCTTCCTGAACTTGTACATCAAACCAGTTTACAAATCCCGGTAAGTTAAGTTCTGCAAAAATCGCTTTCATTCCTAAATACAAATATTCAGAATAAAGTTCTTTGTTAATTTGATCGTTAAAAGCAGCTTCTAATTTTTTGTCTAACATCTTTTATTCTCCTTTCATACTTTTTACGATTTCTGTTGCCAAATTTTCCAACTCAGTGTATTTGTCTGCTTTGAGCGCAGATTTAAAACAGAGGTTACTTTCAAAAATTTCTGTATTTTTTAGTTGTTCAACAAGGCTTTTCATCAATTTTCCCGCAACAGGCGCCCAAGAACCGTTTTCAATAATAGCGATTTTACGGTTTTGCAAATTGTGGGCAACAATGTCATGTAAAAGATTTTCCATATTCACAAAAATTCCGTTATTGTAAGTAGTTGAGGCAAACACAATATGTGAATACTTAAACGCATCAGCTACAATATACGACGGGTGAACTGTTGAAACGTCATACATTTTGATATCTTTTACTTCGAGTTCTGATAATTTTCCGGCTAAGATTTCAGCAGCATTTTGAGTTCCTCCATATACGGAAGCGTATGCAATCAGTACGGAATTTATTTCTGGGGTATAACTTGACCATTTGTCATATTTTTCAATAAATTTAGCTATATCCTTTCTCCATACATAACCATGTAACGGACAAATCATATTAATTTCTAAGCCTGCAGCTTTTTTCAGCAACGCTTGAACTTGCGGCCCGTATTTTCCGACAATGTTAGTGTAATATCTTCTTGCTTCATCCATATATCTTAAATCATAATCAACTTCGTCTGCAAAAATATTTCCGTCTATCGCACCAAAAGCTCCAAATGCGTCTGCCGAGAATAAAATTTTATCGGTTGTATCATAAGTTACCATAACTTCCGGCCAATGAACCATAGGAGCAAAAACAAATGTTAATGTATGTTTGCCGGTATTTAAAGTATCTCCTTCTTTTACAATTATATAACGGTCTTCCGGCATCTCAAAATCAAAAAATTGTTTAATCATTGTTTGAATTTTTAAATTACATACAATTTTAATATTTGGGTATTTTGCTATAATTGTTGGGATTTCAGCACAATGGTCAGGTTCCATATGATTAATAACCAAATAATCAAGCGGTTTTCCTGCAAGTACGTGCTCAACATTTTCCATAAATTGATGATTAACACTTTTGTCTACCGTATCAAGTAATACAGTTTTTTCATCTAACAATAAATATGAATTGTATGAAACACCGGTCGGAACAGGATATACGCTTTCGAAAAGCGCAATTCTTCTGTCATTTGCACCAACCCAGTATAAATCCTTTGTTAATTTTTTTACATTGTACATTTTTCTCTCCTATCATTAACTTCATGATAACACAAAAAACGGTAATAATTATCAAAATACATAAATTATAATATACCCAACTGTCTAATAGTATTTTATATAAAAGTTTAATATCCTAATAACACAAACGTCATATTGACACCTTGAAAAAGATTGAAAGGAAAACAAAGTTTATGAATATTTAGGGTGTAATTCAGTATGAAAAAGGTAATCTTATTTTAATTTATTCTTCATAATTACCGATATTTTGTTTATCAACTAAAAATGATATCATATATACTAATTTTGATTAGAAAATTTGTTTTCTGAACAATATCTTAGTAAAAATTATCGGTAATTTTTTTTGCTATTTAATAAGATTATCAGGTTTTACCTTAGCCAAATCCGTAAATAAAGAATACAATGTTGTCCCGACAACATTTGCTTCTCTATTATAAATTTCCGGCTGGATATCATATTTCATCATGCAATCTTTAGCCTCAAAAGAATTTGGAACAAGTCTAAAATAGCGACCTGTCATTTCGCGTTTACCTGTTTTTATATCCCTGCTAAAGTTTACAACTTGACCATTAAAAATCATTTCTCCTCGCAGCATTCTGCCGTCTTTTTGATTTAGAACAATATTTACACTTCTTGCTACCGTTCTTGGTCTTTCAAGAGGTTTGTATAACATTCCGCTATCTGTCACTTTAAATAAATCAATTACCTGCTGACCTTCTCCGTAGATATTTATATGTGTTTCACCTTTTATTCTTTTATTAATTCTTACCAAAAAATCAGCATCTCCTATTCTCACCAAAATCGGCTCTTGAGTTCTGCCGTTTGTGCCAAGTGTTTTACTTAATTCTCTAAGCCTGCTGACTAATTTTTTTGTATTTCCAGCTATTTCTTCTGTTGTAATGTTTGAATGAGTGAAATCCAAAGGAGAAGTATAAAGTCTTTCCAAAGCTGATATTGACTTGGCTTCCACTCTTGCCGTTTTCGCTACAGATGGTACAAGTTCTTTCGAACATGTTTTAATAATACTATTAACTATCTTCATTTTCCGCCCCTATATTTTTATAACCTATACAATAATATAAAGTTTATTTAGCATTCAAAATTGCTATATTTTTACGATTTATTTACATATTATTATGCTCTATCAATGGTTTGCCTTTTTGTATAAGGAGTTGCGGAAACATTTCTCTAAATTTTTCGGAAAGTGATTTTGATATTATAGGGTCATAATCACAGTTTGTAAATAATCCGAGTTGGCTGCCGCTTGGAATATGGAAAAATTGATTATAATCCTTTAGTATTCTTTGTTCAAATTTTGGAGCAAACTCAACAAACCCAAGCCACGGATCTATAATTAACAAGTCTTTCATTTTACTTAATTTATCTATTATTTTTACTTTTTGACCGTTTATAGGTAAAATGCAAATTGCATGATCAATTCTTTCGCCAATAATATTATTTGAATTTGTCAAAAACATTTCTGCTTTTTGTATTGGAATATCATTTATTGCACATATTAATTTGCACAATTTTGCACGGTCTGCACAATTTGATATACGCAAATTTTTAACACAATCAACCAATGTTGTATAAAAACCAAATTCTTGATTGCGTCCATATTCTTTCCATGCCGGATCTCTAACCAGTTGCATTATTTTTCTGTTAATACTCTGAGCAAAATCAGCAAATAAGGGATTTTTTTGAACAGAATTCAATTCGGACACTATTGTTCCCGAAATGGCAGGAAATTCTGAGGTAATTAATCTGCAAATTTTTTCTGCTTCTTTTCTGGCTGCAGTTCTTGGGATAAATTGTTGACTTAATAAATTTATA